>DATHSX010000502.1:0-5421 GCA_035463935.1 Acidimicrobiia bacterium
GCTGCGATAGACCTGACCGACGATCCCACCCCCTGGAAGGAGAGCTGATGGGTCCTGCCCCCCCCGGGATGGGGCTATCCGACTTGCTGGACCTCCAGGAGGTCGACCTGGTCATCGATCGGCTGCTCCACCAGCGCCAGACGCTTCCTGAGTTGACGAGCTACCAGGAAGCCGCCGGTCGCCGCGACCAGTTGGAGGCCACTCTGGCGGGGAGGGCCGGACAGCTGCGGAGCCTCGAACTCGATCTCGACAAGGCCGAAGGGGAGCTGGAGCTGGTGGAGCTCAGGCTCAAGGAGGCCGAGACCCGGCTGTTCGCCGGTGGGATGAGCGGACGCGAGACCGAACAAAAGCGCCTCGAGGTGCAGTCTTTGCGGGGCCAGCAGGGTGCCCTGGAGGAGCGGGTACTCAACCTGATCGATCAGGTCGAGCCGGTACGCGCCGAGGTGACGGCCCTCGAATCACAGCGATCGGCCGCCAACCAGGAGGTGGGGATCTTGGAGGAGACGATCGCCACCGCCTGGAAGCACATCGACGCCAAAATTGGCCGCCACGAGCAGTCCAAAGCGGACATAGCCGGGCCGATCTCCCCCGAGCTGCTTGCCCTGTATGAGCAGCTGCGCCGCTCCAAGGAAGGGGTGGCGATCAGCCGCCTGGCCGGCGGGGTGTGCGGAGGTTGTCATCTGACCCTCTCCCGACCCGAGCAAGCCGAGGCCGCCGACTGGGATCCACCCCGTTGCATCCACTGCATGCGCATCCTGGTTCTTTGATGTCGGCATCAGGATCGGGGGGAGATTGGATCCTCTACTCCGATGGTGCCTCGCGGGGCAATCCCGGCCCGGCCGGGATCGGGGCAGCCCTTTACCGGGTGGAGCACGGTAGAGAAGAGCTCAAGGTCCGGGTGAGCGAAGCCATCGGATACGCCACCAACAACGTCGCCGAGTACCGGGCCCTCATCGCGGGCTTGCGGCGGGCGCTGGAGGAAGAGCCCCGCACGTTGACCGTGCGCTGCGACAGCCAGCTCCTGATACGACAGCTCGAGGGCCGCTACCGGGTCCGCAATCCGGGTCTGCAACCCCTCCACCGGGAGGCGACCTCGATCCTGTCCGGGATTCGTCACCGGCTCGAGCATGTTCGCCGGGAGGAGAACTCGGTGGCCGATGCCCTCGCCAACGCCGCCCTCGACCGCAGCTAGCCGCCACTGGAGGGGTGAGGGGTGATCCTGTGGCACCTGGCCGGGGCCATCTTCCTGTTCCGCTGGATCTTCCGGGACCCCCGGGTGGATCTCCGCCTGCTGGCGCTGGGCGCGCTTGCCCCTGATCTCCTCGACCTTTTCTGGGGTTGGGTCCTCGGCCAACCCACCCGCCAGCGCGGGGGCCATGCCCTGGTCGTTCCCGCCTCGATTGCGATCTTGATCCTGCTCGCCACCAAGCGGGGGGGCCTGCGGCGAAGCCTGATGACGGTGCTGGTTGCCTGGCTATTCCACCTGGGGCTGGACGGTGTGTGGCTACGGGAACAGACCTTCATGTGGCCGGTGTTCGGGTGGGAGTTCGCCCCCTGGCCGGGCGGGTCGGCGTGGACCCGGGCCTGGTCCGATCCCTGGCGTTGGATCAAGGAAGCCGCCGGGCTCGGTTACCTGGTCCTGCTTTGGCGCTCGCTACCCACCGAAGGTCGGGATCATGCCGGTGGGCCCTGACTACGGTCAGGGCGATGGAGCTGGCTCTCAGTCCCTCGACGCCTGGTCTGTCGGTCGGTGAGCTAGCCGATCTTTGCCGGTTTTCCGAGGAGCTCGGGTATCGCCAGGCGTGGCTGGCGGAAGTGGCCGGGCCGGACGCCTTCGTACTGGCCGCCGCCATCGCCCAGCAGACGGCCCATCTGACGGTGGGGATCGGAGTGGTGCCGGCCTATACCCGGACTCCGGCGGGCCTTGCCGTCGCCGCTGCCTCGGTGAGCCAACTGCTGAAGGGGAGGGAATTCCGGCTCGGGATAGGGTCTTCCTCGACGGCGATCGTCGAACAATGGCACGGTCTGGCCTTCCGGCGTCCGCTCACCCGGGTGAGGGAGACCGTGGAAGCGGTCCGGGCGGCATTGGCCGGCGGCGACTACGAGGGGGCGACGCTGCGGATGAGAAGGTTTCGTTCCGCCACCCTCCCCGCCGGGCCGGTCTCGATTCATATCGGGGCATTGCGCCCGGCGATGCTGGCGTTGGCGGGACAGGTCGCCGACGGGGTCTGTCTCAACCTGATGCCGCCCCGGGTCGTCCCCAGGCAGTTGGCAGAGGTCCGGCGCGGGGCCCGGGAGGGGGGCCGCACCCTTCCCCCGAGCTTCGGGGTGATGGCGCGGCTGCAGACCGCGGTCACCGACGAGCCGGCCATCGTTAGAGAGATGCTGCGCAACCAATTCTTCGGGCCCTACCTGGCCCAGCCCGTCTACAACCGGTTCCTCACGTGGATGGGTTATGAGGAGGAAGCGGCGGCCATCGCCGCAGGGTGGGCGGCCAAAGATCGGGAGGCCGTGGGCAAAGCCACCCACGACCGCCTGATCGACGATCTGGCGCTGGTGGGAGATGCCCACCACGTCCGCAACCGGCTGGAGGCCTTCGCCGAGGCGGGCGTAACGGTGGCGGCGCTGATGGTCTTGACCCCCTCCAGGGCGACGGTGGAAAACACGCTCCGGGTGCTGGCGCCGTGAGGGGCCGTCGCGTCTGTGCCGCCGCCGTCGCGATTGCGCTCGGGACCGGCTGCACGCCTTCGCGCGGGCGGCCCGCCACCACCGCGGTCGAGGGTTCGGTTACGGCCGAGACGGTGGCCGTCACCGTCCTCGACGCCCTGGCCGGAGCCAACCCCGGCTTGGCGGCGACGCACACGCTGACCGATCAGATGGCCTGGCTGGCGATGGCCGAAGGAGCGTCGCTCGAACAGGCGGCGGCATTGCTCGACTCGGGAGCTGACCAGGTGGCAGTCAACTATTGGACTGGTTTTATCGAATCCGGTGCGCTTCCGGCGGTGGTAGTCGACGCCGTCGAGGAACAAGAGGTGGGAAGCCATCAGTTCACGGTGGTCCGGGCCGGAGATCTGCGACTGGTCCTGCGAGGAGGCAGTACCTGGCGCGTGGACGTGGTTGCCTCGTTTGGGGCCACTCTGGCCCAGCGGCTGGCGGAGGCGGCGGCCGTGGTCGCCGCCAATCGAGGCGAGGACGCCGAGCGCTTGCGTCTGGTCCTCCTCGACCAGCAGGATTCGGTGGCTGTGGCCGCCGCCGATCCCTTGCTCACCGAACCAGCCCGACAAGGGCTAGCCAAGTTGGCCGAGGTCCTGGCCGAGATGGGCTCATGACCACCCGCAAGCTGCTCGACCTGATCCAACGGCTGGCTGCGACCGCGGAGACCGGGATGAGCTTCGCCACCGGCGAGTTCGATCGCCGTCGATATCAGGAGGTGGCGCGGATCGCAGCCGAGCTGGCCCACTTCGGCGAGTCCGAGCTGGCGACTATCCGTCCCCTTTTTCAGGGCGACGGTGGTTACATCACACCCAAACTGATCGTCCGGGCGGCGGTCTTCTCCCAGGACCGGATCCTGATGGTGCGCGAAGTGGCCGACGGTCTATGGACCATTCCCGGGGGGTGGATCGACGTCGGTGAGTCCCCCGCCCTGGCCGCGGAACGGGAGGTGGCCGAGGAGACCGGGTTGCGGGTATCGGCGTACAAGCTGGCGGCGGTGTACGACAAACGCCGCCACCCCCATCCCGACGCTCCGTACCACGCCTATCTGCTGTTCTTTCTGTGCCGGCTCGAAGACGAAGTGGGGGACGATGCCTGGCCTGGAGATGGCCTGGAGACGAGCGAGGTCGGCTGGTTTGCCGCCTCGGGATTGCCCGCGCTGTCGAGGGGACGGGCCACCGATCGCCAGATCCTGCGCATGTTCGACCACCACAGAGAGCCGAGCCTGCCCACCGACTTCGACTGATCCGCGACTCGAAGCCGCGATGAGTCTGGCCGGAGCAGGATGCAGGCTCCGCTGATGCCCTATCGTGCCTCTCGTGGGCAAACCCGTCATTCTCGCCGTCGACGATGATCCGCTGGTTCTGGCGGCGGTGCAACGCGACCTGCGCGACCATTACACGCCGGATTACCTGATCCTGGGAGCGTCTTCGGGAAGGGAGGCGCTGGCCGTTCTCGACGAACTGGCGGCTCGAGGTGATGCCACCGCCCTCCTGGTGGTGGATCAGAGGATGCCGGAGATGACCGGGGTCGAATTCCTGGAGGCTGCCCGCCGTCTCGACGAGGGCACCCGGAGAGTTCTCCTCACGGCCTATGCCGATACCGAAGCAGCCATTGCCGCCATCAACCGGGCCGGCGTCAGCCATTACATCCTCAAGCCCTGGGATCCTCCTTCCGAGCGCCTCTATCCGATACTGGATGACCTCCTCGACGAATGGCTGGCGAGCTACCGGCCGGTCTTCAGTGGCATCCGCATTCTGGGCGACCGCTTCTCCGCGGCCACCCACCAGATCAAAGCCTTTCTCGCCGCCAACCAGGTTCCTTATCAGTCCATCGATGCCGGCGGTCCCGAAGGTCAGGTCCTGTTGGAGTCACTTGACGTAGCCGCGGCCGACCTGCCGGTGATCCTGCTCGAGAACGGCGAACGGCTCCTGAATCCGACTATCGCCGCGGTGGCGGAGGCTGTGAATCTTCACACCCGTCCCACTGCTCAGGCCTACGACCTCGTGATCGTGGGAGCGGGACCGGCCGGCCTGGCGGCGGCGGTGTACGCCGCCTCCGAGGGACTGCACGTACTGGCGCTGGAGCGAGCAGCGCCGGGCGGCCAGGCGGGCTCGAGCGCCCGGATCGAGAACTATCTCGGTTTCCCGGCGGGCTTGTCCGGCGCGGATCTGACCCGGCGGGCCGTGGCCCAGGCGGTGCGCTTCAACGCCGAGATGCTGGTCCCGGCCGAGGCTACCGAGCTCGTCCGCAACGATCCCTATCGGATCGTCCGGTTTGCCGGCGGGGAAGAGGCCAGTTGCAAGGCCGTCCTGATCGCCACGGGAGTCTCGTACCGGATGCTCCCGGCCGAAGGTGCAGACCGTCTGGCCGGGCGCGGGGTGTACTACGGAGCTTCCCCGGTCGAGGCCACTGAGTATCGCGGGCAGGATGTCGCGGTGATCGGGGCCGGCAACTCGGCGGGACAGGCAGCGTTGTATCTGGCCGCCACGTCGGCATCGGTGCGCCTGATCGCCCGCGGGCCTTCGATCGCGCAGACGATGTCGGCCTACCTGGTCGAACGAATCGAGGTCACGCCCAACATCGTGGTCGAGGTCAACACCGACGTAGTGGCGGTGGAAGGCGAAGAGCGCATGGAGGCAATGATCCTGCAGCGCGAGGGCGAACGCTGGCCGCAAAAGACCGACGCCGCCTTCGTCTTCATCGGCC
>DATHSX010000503.1:0-9937 GCA_035463935.1 Acidimicrobiia bacterium
CGAAGTTCAGACGGACACCAGACGGACACCTGACGGACACGGAGTGGCTCACCTCTTCGCAGAATCCCCGAAAACCCAAGCCACATAAGGGCTTGTGATGGTGGGCCCTACTGGACTTGAACCAGTGACCTCTTCCGTGTCAGGGAAGCGCTCTAGCCATACTGAGCTAAGGGCCCCGATCCGGATGCGCAATCCGGTTGGAGGCGACGTCCGGAATTGAACCGGAGTAACGGGTTTTGCAGACCCGCGCCTAACCACTCGGCCACGTCGCCACGGCCGACATTTGCGGCCACGCGCCTGCCCCTGGATAGCCACCAAGGACCGGCTCGGGAGCGGAAGACGGGGCTCGAACCCGCGACCTCAACCTTGGCAAGGTTGCGCTCTACCAACTGAGCTACTTCCGCGAGAAGACCCGAGATTGTAGGGGTCCCCTGCAGACCAGCCAACCTACCGGCCCGTACTCCCGAACCCCCCAACGCCCCGGGTGCTCTCGGGGAGGCGATCGGCCTCTTGCCAGACGACCGCCGGCACCGACACGATCAGCAACTGGGCGATACGGTCACCGCGTTCGAACCGAACCTCGTCGGAGCCATGATTGATCAACAGCACCTCGATCTCACCCCGATAACCCGCATCGATGACGCCTGGGGAGTTGACCAGGCCCACGCCGTGGGTTCGGGCATATCCGCTTCGGGGCACAACCAGGCCCGCATAACCCGCCGGGATAGCTACCGCCAGGCCGGTGGGTACGGCCACCCGTTCACCGGGGAGGATCCGCACCGATCGCCTTGCCTGGAGATCGAGACCGGCGTCGCCCTCATGAGCCGGGCGGGGCGCAGATACCTCAGGATCGAGAAGGCGGACGGTAACCTGCACTGGCTGGATCAAGTTCGCGACCTGTAATGGACCGTGGGGGCTTCGGGGTGGAGACCGACCACGGAGAACCGAATTGGCCCCTACCGCCCAAGCCACGGCTTACTGTAACGATTGTCAAGGCACCCACCTCCCCGGCGACCATTCGCGCGGACAGCTCAAGTCCCGGGGTGGCGGCCGGCATCTGGCCCCCAAGAGACAGCGCGGATCTGCTCGGCCCCATCCCCGTGGGCACGATGCGTTGGTCCGCCGGCGGGCGCCGGAAGCCGTCGCCAAGCCGACCCGGCTTCCCTCCGCCGAGGAACTCGGCACCCGGACGGCAGCGGCGATACGCAAAGCGGGGGGATGGAGCGGCCGCGCCCTGGCTTCTCTGGTCAGCTCATGTCGGTTGTGGGGCGCAGAAGCCCGGCGGGGTTTCAAGGACCTGATCGATCTGGAGTCTCTGCGACTGCAAGGCCCCGACCGCCCCCGGGCGTTGCCGGCGCGGCGGGAACCGGCCCCTCGCCCCTCCACGCCAGCCAGCGAGATGTCCCCCACCCGGGTGCCGGGGGGCGTGACGGTGGTCGAGCGGAGCCAGTCCCGGGGCACCGTCCTCGAGGTTTCCGTGCTCGAAAGCCTGGGGTTCTACGACCCGACCTCTCAAATCGTGGTGTCGGTGGAAACCCCGGCCCCTCCAGGTCCCGCCGGCACGGCTGCCCCGCTCCCCAGACAGGCTCCTGAGCCCGGCGTCACGAGCCGCCAGCTGATTCCTGATCTGGACCTGGGGAGCTGGAAGCCCCACGTCATCGCCCGATCGAAACTGGGCCGTCAGCGCCTCTCGGCGGCAACCATCGTGGTCGTATCCCTGACGCTTCTGGGTGCGCTAGCCCTGGTCGCCAGCCTTTTTCGAGCGCCCGGAGACCGGGCGATCCTCGAGGAGGAGGCGGTCACCCAAACCTCTTCGGGCCTGGCGACCGCCCTGACCGGTCTCGATCCCATTCTCGCCGATGCCACCACCGATGTGGCAGAAGCAACGTCGCTTCTCATCTCGGTCGACACCGCCGCTCGCGCCTTGTTCGACGCCGCCGCCTCGCTCGGTGACGGGGCCGAGCAGCAGGTAGTGCGCCAGTCGGCGTCCAGCGTCGCCCAGCGGGCCCTTCAGCTGGAGTCGCTGGTGGGAGAAGCCCTGAGTTACCGCTTAGTCCTCAACCCCCTCTGGCGGAGCCCTGCGCTGGCCGGGGTCACCGACCCCACGCAGGCAGCGGCCGCCATCTCGGCTTGGGAAACTCAGCTCGTCGACATGAGCGTCATCCTGCCCGCGGCCGCCGAACTGTCACCTCACGTCGAGCAGGTGAGGGCGTTCGTCGATGGCATCGAGGCATGGCGAACCCGTTACCTAGACGCTCTGGCCGTGGACGATAGTGCCGGGGCCGAGGCCGCGGTCGCCGATCTGGAAGGCCAGCTCGCACTGCTGGCTCAGGCCGGAGAAGAGACGCTAACCACCGTGTTCGACGATGCCGACAACGAGCGCACCAGAATCCTGGCCGACCTCGCCATCCTCACTGGGTAGCCCGCTCCCGACCGCGCCCTCCTCCTCCATGGCCGCCACCTCGCGGCCGAAGTCGCTCGCCTCCTGAAACGCCTTGTAAACAGATGCAAACCGGAGATAGGCGACCTCGTCGAGGATCCGCAAACGTTCTAGCACGAGCCGACCGATCTCCTCGGAAGGCATCGGCCCGCCCTGGGCGGCTGCCGCCACCTCGATCTCTTCCAGGAGCTCGGCCAGGGCCGCTGCCGGGACGGGGCGGTCGGCCAGCGCTGCCTCCACTCCGCGGTGCAGCTTCTGCGGGGAGAAGGGCTCGAGGCGGCCGCTGCGCTTGCGGACCAGCAGGACCGGGGCCCCCCGCTCATAAGTGGTGAATCGGTGACCGCAGCCGGCGCAGGCCCTTCTGCGGCGGATCGCCGTGCCTTGATCCGCTGGCCGGCTGTCGATGACACGGGTGTCTTCGGCTCCGCACATGGGACAGCGCATCGGGGCAGCGTAACGGGAGATCCGTGTGACCGATCCTGGCGGCATCAGGCCGCAGGGAGCAGGAGAACCTGTCCGACGGCGAGCGCACTCTGGCTCAGCCCATTGATCTCCATGATGGCGCCGACGGTGCTCCGCACGTCCTCACCTGGACCGGTCAGGGAGCCGGCAATCGCCCACAAGCTGTCTCCCGGGCGAACCGTGTAGGAGACGGGACCCGGATCCGGAGTCGAGGCCTCCACCCGACCGGAGAGGAGAAGGAAGACCACGCCGATCGCCATGAGGAGGATCAGCAGCCTGAGGGAAAGCAACTGATTGCGATGGGTCATGGTCTTCCTCCTTCTCCGGGCCTCCGCCGTTCGGGAAGCCCTGCCACCTCGACGACACTAGAGGACAGGTGTGACAGGAACCGAACTGACGTTCGAGCACATTACACGAACAGATGTTCGATTGTCAAGTCCGCCTCGGCTGTCGCATTTGCCGAACAGATGTTTGGTGCTCGCGAAAACAGTGGTTAACATGACGAGAACACCAGTTCGGAGGTTCTGTATGGCGAAGAAGACGACCGACCGACTCAGCGAGCGCCAGCTCCAGGTCCTCGGATTCATCAGGGACACGGTCGCCGAGCGGGGCTATCCGCCGTCGGTGCGGGAGATCGGCGAGGCCCTCGGGCTGTCCTCACCTTCAACCGTCCACAGCCACCTGTCCTCGCTGGTCAAATCCGGACTGCTTCGACGGGATCCCTCGAAGCCCCGGGCGATCGAGGTGCTCGATCCCGCTCGTCATCAGGGCGGCGCCGGCGCCTCCGGGCGGAGCCGAAGCGTCACGCGCGAGGTCCCGCTGGTGGGCCGGATCGCCGCCGGCTCACCAATTCTCGCAACCGAAGACATCGAGACCGTCTACCACCTGCCGACCTCGCTGGTCGGGCGCGGACCGGTCTTCATGCTCAAGGTCAAGGGCGACTCGATGATCGAAGCCGGGATCCTCGATGGCGATCTCGTGGTTATCGAACGAGGCGGCGATCCCGTCAACGGCGATATCGTTGCTGCGTTGATCGAAGGCGAAGAGGCCACTGTCAAGCGCCTGCGCCGGAGCGGTCAGCAGGTGATCCTCGAGCCCGCCAATCCCGCCCTGTCGCCCGTCGCCTATCAATCCGGGGTCGACGTGATCGGAAGAGTCGTGAGCGTCATCCGAACGCTGTGACCCGGTGGTGACTCCCGAAATCCAGAAGGGACTCAGATCTCGCCGCTGAAGACATAATGGGCCGGGCCCGTCAACCATGCTGCTCCGCGCACGAGGTCGACGGTCCCCTGGCCCCCGGGCACTTCCACCACGACCCGGCTCCCGACGTGTCCCAGGTGCTGAGCTGCGGCCGCAGCGGCCACCATCCCGCTCCCGCACGCGAGAGTCTCGCCGACTCCCCGCTCCCATACCCGCATGGCAATCTTGTCATGACTCTTGACCGTCACGAATTCGACGTTGGTCCCGCCGGGAACCTCCCGCTCCAGGGCCGGGCCAACTGTGGCCACCGGAGCCGATTCAAGATCGGCCAGGAAGGTCACCGCATGGGGATTGCCCACGTCGACGGTGTGAAAGGACATCTCCTCGTACCGCAGGGGGGCGGTGATCGTCACCCGCCCCAGTTCGACCCGGGGTTCTTCTCCCGCTTCGACACCTCTCTCCCCCACCCGGGTCAGGACGGAAAAGGACCGGTCGGTCGACATCCCCCGGTCAAAGGCATAGCGGGCTACGCAGCGCAAGCCATTGCCACACATCTCGGCGACGCTGCCGTCGGCGTTCCAATAATCCATCTTGATACGCCCGCCTCGAAGGCTCACCTGCAGCACCCCATCCGCCCCGACTCCGAAGTGGCGATGACAGAGCCGGCGCACCAGATCTGGTCCGACCTCGACGGACTCGTCAACCACGACGAAGTCGTTGCCGAGGCCCTCCATCTTGACGAATCGCATCAGAGTCCCAGTGCCTCCCGGACCGTTTCGAGTCGGCGGGTCGGAGAGTCGTGCCAGGCTACCCAGCGGATCCGGGGATCCCGGCCAAAGAAGGTACGTTGTCGCCGGGCCAGGGCCAGGGTCTCGCTGCGTACGGCGGCCCATCCAGCCGCTTCGGAGAGCTCTCCGGTCACCACCGGCGTCAACTGCCGGTAACCGACCGCCCCAGCTGCGGTGGGACCGAGCCTCCCCAGCAGGCGTCCGACCTCCTCCAGGAGCCCGGCCTGGCGCATCATCTCTATCCGAGCGACGGCCCGCTCTTCGAGCTGCTCCCCGGGGTCGAGGCCGACGGCCGTGAAGGGGTACAACGGCTCGTACTCCCGCAGTGCCCTGGCCTCCTCGGCGCCGGCTCGTTCCGTGGGCGTCAACCCTGTGAGTCGCCAGACCTCCAGGGCCCGCACTACCCGCCGGCGGTTGGCGAGGTCGATCACCTGGTCTGCCTCCGGGTCGATCTCGAGAAGGGCCGCCACTGGATCGGACAACGCCTCCAACTCCTGACGCACCGCGGGAGCATGGGGGGGAAAAGTCATGGCGTCGACGACCGATCGAAAATGGAGGCCGGAACCACCACAGATGATCACCGGGTCATGGCCGGCCCCGATCACTTTCCGGGCCTCGCGCTGGAACATGGCAACGGTGAAAGCCACCTCCGGCTCCACCAGGTCGATCATGAAGTGGCGAACCCGGCGCCGGTCTTCCAGGGTGGGCTTGGCGGTGCCGATGTCCATGCCCCGGTACACCTGCATGCTGTCGACCGACAAGATCGGGGCCCCGAGGTGCCCAGCCAGCAGGAGGGCGATTTCGCTCTTGCCCGAGGCGGTCGGCCCAAGAATCGCCAGCAGTCGAGTCAGACCGGATTCCCCAGCAGGTGGTGGGGAGCGGCAGCCGCGATCCGCGCCTCCAGCACAGTGCCCGGGGGAAAGCTCCCCGGGAGGTGCACCACCTTGCCGCCACGGGTCCGGGCGGCCGCTACCGCCGGGTCCTTCTTGGAGGGACCCTCGGCGAGCACCTCGACGACGCTTCCGACCAGTTCCCGATTCTTCTCGAGGGAGATGCGGCTCTGCAGTTCGACCAGCCGGTTGAACCGATCCTGGATCGTTTGGGAGGGCACGAAACGATCGGTCATCTCGGCCGCCCGGGTTCCGGCCCGAGGCGAGAATATGAACGTGAACGCCTGATCGAATCGACACTCCTCGACCACGTCGAGAGTGGCGGAGAAGTCCTCGTCGCTTTCGCCCGGGAACCCCACGATGATGTCGGTCGACACCGACAGCCCGGGGATGGTTTCCCGGGCCATGGCGAGTTTCTCCCGATAGCGGGCCGTGGTGTAGCCCCGATGCATCGCGGCCAGGACCCGATCGGAGCCCGATTGCAGCGGCAGGTGAAGCTGCTCGCAGACGGCGGCGGTCTCGGCCATCGCCTTGGCAACCTCGGGCCGGAAGTCGGCAGGGTGGGGACTGGTGAAGCGGACCCGGCTGATTCCCTCCACCGATCCCACCTGTCGGAGCAGGTCGGCGAACAGCGGCCGCCGACGACCATCGAGGGCCAAATCGCGCCCGTAGGTATCGACGTTCTGTCCGAGCAGGGTTATCTCTACCGTACCCCGGGCGGCCAGACTGCGGACCTCGGAGATGACGTCGCCCGGACGCCGGCTGATCTCGGGCCCGCGCACTGCGGGCACGATGCAGAAGGTGCAGGTGTTGTTGCAGCCCACCTGGATCGACACCCACGCCGAATGCACCAACTCACGGCGCACCGGGAGCGATGAGGGCATGGCCTCCATTTCGTCGACCACCTCGGTCACTCCCCCCCAGGCCTGGGCATAGTCGATCAGGTCCAGGATGCGATCGAGGTTGTTCGTGCCCATGACCACGTCCACCCAGGGGGCACGCTCCCGCACCAACTCGCGGTCCTTCTGGGCGGCACAACCACCCACCACCAGCAGCGCTCCGGGATGACGGTCCTTCCACGGCTTGAGCTGTCCCAGATTCCCATACAGCCGATTGTCAGCGGCCTCCCGGATCGTGCAGGTGTTGATGAACAGCACATCCGCCGACTCCGGGTCGTGCGTGGCGATCATTCCATCGGACACGAGCATCCCCGCTATCCGCTCGGAATCGTGCTCGTTCATCTGACAGCCGAAGGTACGGATCAAGTATCGCTGACCTTGTCGAGTCGGCCGGCGGGCCGACCCGGGTTTGCGGGCCGGAGGAGCGAGTAGAACGGTCACCGGGCGTGATCCGTGGCTCGGAACTCGCGGATCACCGTCACCTGAATCTGGCCCGGGTACTGGAGGTCCTCCTCGAGCTTGCGAGCGATGCGCCGGGCCAGGTCCCCGGCGCCGAGATCGTCCACCTGCCCCGGATCGACGACCACCCGCACCTCCCGCCCGGCCTGCATGGCAAAGACCTGTCGCACCCCAGTGAAGTCCGAAGCCAGAGATTCCAGCCGCTCCAGCCGCCGCACATACGACTCCAGCGCTTCGCGACGGGCGCCGGGGCGTGCCGCTGAAACGGCGTCCGCGGCCTGAACCAGCACCGCCAGCAGGCTGCGGGGCTCGACCTCGTTGTGATGGGCCTCGATACCGTGCACCACCGCGGGGTCCTCCCCGAAACGACGGGCGATCTCCGCCCCGATGAGGGCATGTGAGCCTTCCACCTCGTGGGTGACGGCCTTCCCGATGTCATGCAACAGTGCCGACCGCTTGACCGGCGCTGCCTCGACGCCCAACTCGGCCGCCAGCATCGAAGCCACATGGGCCGACTCGACCAGGTGGTTGAGGACGTTCTGGCCGTAGCTGGTCCGATATTTGAGACGACCCAGCAGGGTCACCAGTTCGGGGTGCATCTTGGTCAGCCCCACCTCGAGCAGCGCCCACTCACCGGCGTCACGAACCGATTGCTCCACCTCGGTGCGAGCCTTCTCGAAAGCCTCCTCGATCGAGGCCGGATGGATCCGTCCATCGGCGATGAGCCGCTCGAGCGTGATGCGGGCGATCTCTCGCCGAACCGGATCGAACGAAGCCACCGAGACCGCCTCGGGTGTGTCGTCAACGATCAAATTGACGCCGGTGACGGCCTCCAGCGTCCGGATGTTGCGACCTTCCCGGCCGATGATTCGACCCTTGAGGTCATCGGAGGGCAGGTTGATGACCGACACTGTTGATTCGGTTACCACCTCCGACGCCAATCGTTGAATGGCAGTGGCCAGAATTCGCCGGGCTCGGCGGTCGGCCTCTTCCCGCGCTTTCACTTCCAGGTCGCGGACCAAGATCATGGCGTCGCGTCGCCCATCGTGCTCCACCTGGGCGAGCAGCTCGTCCTTGGCTGCCCGCGCATCGATCCCCGCGATGCGCTCCAACTCACCGCGAGCCGTTTCCTTCAGACGCTCAAGCTCTTGCTGGCGGCCACTGACCTCTGACTCGCGCTGAATGAGGATCTGCTCCCGTTGCGCCAGGTTGGCGGCCCGCTGCTCCAGGGTCTCCTCGCGATGGCTCAGGCGGGTCTCGATGCCATCGAGCTCCATCCGGCGATGGTCGAGGGCGACCTCCTCACGCTGGCGGAAGGTCTCGGCGCGGGCCCGGCCCTCCTCCTCAGCTCGAGCGAGAATTCGCTGGGCCTCGGATCGAGCATTGCCGAGCGTGTCGGAGTCCGCTGTCTCGCCATGTCTGCGCCAGCCGCCGCCGTTCCTCGCCGCCAGATACCCCACCGCACCAGCCAGGCCCGCCGCCAGAATGGCGATGGCCACGATCCAATAGTTCTCCATGGCGCTGCCTTCCGGTGCTGCGCTCCCCTACAACGAGGTGTGCCGGGCTTCACAGCCCGGCACACAAGCCAACATCCCTCGGGCCGTTTTCCCTCGAGGAATGGCCCACTCCCTGACCGATGGCTCGGTCCCTTCGCAATTGGATCGGTTCAGCCGGTTAGGCGGGACCTTTCGCCGAAGTTGTAGGAGGAGTGCTGCACGATTCTTGTTCAAAGGTTGGTATGTGTGTCTGACCGCATCCTAGCTCATGGCGACCGAGCCGAGAGCGCGAAACCCGGCCTTGCTCACTCCTCTACCGCCACTTCCTCCTCGGCCGGAGCCGTTGCGGTCTGCCCCAGCCCGACCAGTTCATAAACCTTGGCCTGGAGCTGCATCGCCACCTCCGGGTTCTCGCGAAGAAACCTCTTGGCATTCTCTCGGCCCTGGCCGAGTTGATCATTATCGAAGGTGAACCAGGCACCGCTCTTCTTGACTACCCCGTTGTCGACCGCCACATCAAGCAGGCTGCCCTCACGGGAGATTCCCTCTCCAAAGACAATGTCGAACTCGGCCTGGCGGAAGGGGGGACTCACCTTGTTCTTGGTCACCTTCACCCTGACCCGGTTGCCGACGCTCTCCGCCCCGTCCTTGATGGTCTCGACCCGGCGCACTTCGAGACGAACGCTGGCATAGAACTTGAGGGCGCGCCCTCCCGGCGTCACTTCGGGAGAGTTGTGCACCATTACTCCGTCGGCGAAATAGTTGTGACTCCCCTCCACCTCCAGATCGAAGCGATGAGTCTTTCTGGAACGAGGTTTGTCGTGGATGTCGATTATTGGATAGGCCACGAGTTCGTAGCGCATCGGAGCAAACTCCGACGACACCTCAAATTGCCCATGATGGCGTGGCAGCAGCTTGTGGTTCATCGACGGATGCACATACGGGGCGATCACATCTTGGAAACGATCGGCCGCACAGCTGTCGAACGCCAGAACGGCCTTGCCGGCCTTGCCGGGGCGGCGAAGTCGGGTACCGATATCCCAGTCGTCACGCAAGTAGGCCATTAGACGTTCCCTGGTTGCAGGCGTCAGCGCCTCTACGCAGATCTCGATGCGACCGCTTCCCCCTTCCGTCCGAGACTGGAGTCCTTTGGATCGTCTGGAGAACCCGCCGTCGTCCATGTACCAGATCGCTAGCGCAAGGGGCGTGAGTGTCTTGAAGAAGTCATCATCGAAGTGTTTCTTGCCGTCGACGTACACCTGTTGGCAAAGGACGCCCAACTCCGCCATTGGTGGGAAGTTGT
>DATHSX010000504.1:0-3177 GCA_035463935.1 Acidimicrobiia bacterium
GCCATCAACCAGATACGCCAGCTGGGCATCGCCCAGGGCACATCGGCTACAACGTTCAATCCGTATGGCAGCGTTGCCCGGTGGGAAATGGCGCTGTTTCTCACTCGCCTGCTGACCGTGGTCGGAGTCGGGCTTCCCAGCGGCGTCACTCAGGGCTTCACCGACATCGGATCATTCGACCTTGCCACCCAAACCGCCATCAACCAGATCCGCCAACTCGGCATCACCGCCGGGACCAGCGCCACCACCTACAGCCCATTCCTCGCTCTGCCCCGCTGGCAGATGGCGTTGTTCCTGGCCCGCACCCTGGAGACGGGAGGAGCGATTCCCTTCCGAGTGAGCCTGGCGCTCTCCAGTTCGGCGACTCCGAGCGGCAGCACCGTCGTCCTCACGATCACGGTGCGCGAGCCCGACGGATCGGCTGCTGGCGGTCGCCGGGTGGACGTTTTCGTGGCCGCGGGCTTCGACAGCAGCGGGCGGTGCTTCCTTGACACCGATGCCAGCATCAACAGCGGGGATGCCGGTACGGGCACGAATTGCGTGATCGACAACAGCGATCCCCAGACCAACAACAGCGGGGTGGCCACCGTCAACCTCACTCATAACGCGGTCACCGAGATCGACACCATCTACGTGTGGCTCGGGGAGAGCGGGGAAACCTTCGACCTGCAGGATGTGCGCGGTGAGGCCAGCGTCCAGCTCACCTGGGGGACGGCCCCGACCGGTCTCAACCTCCCCACCAGCGTCAACGCCGTGTTCGGCACCACCGCCTCGGTCAAGGCCCAGCTTACCGGGGCCGGTGGGGCGGCGGTGCCGCTCTCCGGGCAGAGCATCCGGTTCATCGTGCGACGCGGAGGTAACACCATCCTCACGCAGTCGATCAACACCGGCGCCGACGGCAGCGCCACTCTCGCCTATGTGGGTCCGGTGGACCCGTCAGCGGGCGACGACCCGGCCGTCACCGACACCGTCACGGCCTTCTGGGACCGGGACGGGGACAACACCGACGACGGTGCCGCCGAGTTTGACGACACCGGCACGGTGATATGGGACGAGCAACTGGCGCCGATGACCTCCGCCATCCTGGGCCAGGACGAGGTCAGCACCCTCGTCGGCACGTTTGCCAACTTCACCATCACCGTCCGGGACAGGTTCGGCCAGCCGGTTGCCGGGGCGGCGGTGACCTTCCGGTCCGCCTCGGGGGACTCGGCCCCGATCGCCACCAACGCCTCCGGCGTCGCCAGCTTTGGGTACACCGTCACGGCGGGTGGTGCCCCGACCGGCCTGGCCGATGCCGTCGACGCCAGGGTGGATCTGAACGGTGATGGCGACTTCACCGATCCCGGTGATCTGGGGTTCGGGGGAGTCGTCGACGTAGTCCATTACTGGGTCGTGACTGCCCCCGACCTCGCCGGTAACACCCAGTTCGATCTCCTCGCCGTCAACGGCGGCAACAACACGATCGATGTGAAGGAGATCGGCAACCCCAACTACTACCGGCTCACCTACGACTCCGACGGCGACACCTTCGAGACCAACGGCAATTCCCGCAACCTCGGCCAGTTCGAGTCGGACCTCTCCAATTTGACCTTGCCCGACCTCGACGGTGGCGGCAACACCGCGTTGAGAACTGACCCCTACTCGGCGTCTCCCTCGGGATCGAGTGTGTTCCGCCTGACGACCAACTGAGCCCGCACCGTCGTGGGCCGCCGCAGCAAGCCTCGCAACAGGCCCAGCCCGTAGGCCAGCTGCATGACCGCCGTCGCGGTCAGCACGAGCGGTCGGAGCCGGCTCGCCACCAGGACGACTGCGAGCCAGGCGGCCAGCCCTCCGATCAGCAACCCCGGCCGGCCAAAGACGGCCCCGAAGACCCCTGCGCCCAGTCCCAGGATGAGCGCCAGCGGCGCCAGGGGGCGCCACGAGGGGAACTCCCCATTGATGTACAACATGTCGGCCTTGCCGACGCCGTATCGGTAGAACTGGCGCCATAGGCCGGCGAGATCCTGGCGGGGCTGGTAGGTGCTGCGGATGGCGGGATCGATCAGCACCCGGCCTCCTGCCTTGCGCAGCCGGTAGTAGTAGTCGGCGTCCTCGGCCACGAGCGAGGGCAGGGTGCGCATTCCCCCGATTGATTCCCAGGTCGTTTTCCTCATCGCCCCCAGGTAGACGGTGTCGGCCTCGGTGGGCTCGGTGGCGTGGTGAAATCGGGCCGTCCCGATGGCGAGAGGCGATCGGAAGGCGGCGGCCACCGCCCGCCCGAGCGGGGTGGTGCCTTCGGGCACCATCGGCCCGCCCACCGCCGCGGCTCCGCTCTCCTCCAGCGCTGCCACCGACCGGGACACGTAGTCGGGGGCATAGCGAGTGTGGGCGTCGGCCCGAATCAGGATCTCGGCATGAGCCACTTCCGCCAGGAGGTTGAGACCGGCCGATTGGGCCCGATCGGGGTTCTCGAAGATCCGGAGTCGGGGAAGGCGCTCGGACCAGGAGGCGAGGCGCTCGAGGGTGTCATCGGTGGACCCGCCGTCGGCCACCAGAACGTCGATCGAACCCGGATAATCCTGGGCGGCGAGGGAGGCCAGACAGGCGTCGATGTTGCCGGCCTCATTCAGAACCGGAAGCATCACCGCGACCGAGGGGAGGCCGATATCCGCCACGCCGGCATTCTGGTCAGCAAAGTGTGTCGTGATACGACACACTTTGCTGATAAAAACGCTGCTGTGACGATCCGGGACCGCCTGTTCTTGGCGATGGTGGCGGTCCTCCCGCTCCACACGGTCTATCTGAGCGCCTGGATCTCGTGGAAACCGTTCCTGGTTTTGACCGCGGTTGTGGCGGTCGGGGATCTGATCGACGGGTTACGGGAGCGGCGCTGGCCCTGGCACCGGCGGACCTCACTGGCGCTGGCTCTCTTCCTGGCGGTGGTGGTGATCGGATTTCCGATCCCCGAGCATCGTGACCGGTTCATCCGGCTCTTTCTGGCTTTGATAGTCGGGGGGCTGGTGATGCTCGTCACTGCCCGCACCCTGCCAAGGCCGGGCATGGTCGACCGGACCTTGCGGGCGGTCTTCTGGGGAGCGGTGGCGATGGGGGTCACCGGGCTGGTGATCTCGGTGGCGCTGGTGGGAGTCCTCGGCAACGACGTCATCAACTATCTGACCGGAGCGGTCGGCTACGACC
>DATHSX010000505.1:0-9395 GCA_035463935.1 Acidimicrobiia bacterium
AGACCCCCCAAACCGGGGTGCCTGGTGATGACGCTGCTGCCGTCGGCATGGACCTCGGCGATGGGGAAGCCGATCCGCTCCAGGCCGGGAACCTCTTCGAAGAAGGCGTAGTTGCCGCCCGTCGCCTGTGCTCCGCATTCGAGGATGTGCCCGGCCACGACGGCCCCGGCCAGAGCGTTCCAGTCGTCGCGGTCCCAGCCAAACCGCCAGGCGGCGGGGCCGGTCACCAGAGCTGCGTCGGTTACCCGGCCGGTCAGCACCACGTCGGCCCCCGCCTCCAGGGCCTCCTTGATGGCCCATCCCCCCAGGTAGGCATTAGCGGTGAGGGGGACCACCCCCGAGCCGGCCAGGGGACGGCCGTCGTCCAGATGCCTGAACTCATGGCCCCCCGCCTGTAATTCGGCGAGCCGGGGAAGAAGATCATCGCCTTCCACGACGGCGATCCGCGGCATGACTCCCAGATCGGCCGCCAGCTTGGCGAGCCGTTCGGCCAGGCCAGCCGGGTTCAACCCTCCGGCATTCACCACGACCTTGATCGCTCGATCGAGACAGGTGCCCAGCACCTGCTCCATCTGCGTGACGAAGGTGCTGGCATAACCGAGGTCGGAGTCGCGCTGACGGGTCCGCCAGAGAATCGCCATGGTCAACTCGGCCAGATAGTCGCCGGTGAGAACTTCGATGGGCCCTCCCTCCACCATCTCCCGGGCAGCCGACAGCCGATCGCCATAGAAGCCGGAGCAGTTGGCAATGCGCAGGGCGTCGGCCATCCTTCGAGGTTAGAAAGCCGTCAGCTGCCCCCAGCACCTATCACCGCCCGACCTCTTAGTCTGAAGAGGGTGGAGCGAGTGCAATGGGGACCGATCCACAACCAGGTGCGAGTCCTCCTACACGGTGCTGCCGGCCTGGCCGGCCTGGCCGCCTGGCTCTATTGGCCCTGCGGGCCGAAGCTGGTCGGATAGAGCTGGGAGTCTCGGTCCTCAGATATTGGGCCGATTGGCTCTAGCACTCTGGTCTCCACTGCGGGAAGGTCGCGTCAGATGTCGTGGAGGTGTGCCGAGTGGTCACAGGCACAACGAAGCAGACTGATGAACCAGCAGCTGACCCGATTCCCCTGGTCGATCGCGCCCATCTCGAGTCGGCCGTCGATGGGATTCTCAGTCGTCACCCGGCCGTCGGCGTGGCCATAGGTGTCATCCACGGCGGGTCGGTTGAGTTCTTCCACGGGCACGGGTTCGAAGATATCAATTCAGAGACGCCGATCACCGAGCACACGGTGTTTCGGATCGGATCCATCACAAAGACCTTCACGTCGATGGCTGTCATGCAGCTCTGGGAAGAGGGTTTGGTCGATCTGGATGCCCCGGCTAACGACTATTTGCGGGCCTTTCGACTGATTCCAGCCCAAATGGACTGGCGGGCGGCGACGCTGCGACATTTGCTGACTCACACCGCCGGCATCCCCGACGTTCTCCGGGTGGTGGACCTGCTTCATCCCAGTTGGGGTCCGTTCTTCGCTCGTCCGCCAGTCCCCAGCGTGCCAGTCGGGGAGCCCCTTCCCTCCTTGGCGGAGTATTACCGGGATGGTATCCGGCTGGTGACAGAGCCGGGCACTGCCTTTGCCTATTCCGGTCACGGGTTCGCCACGCTCGGCCAGGTCGTCGAAGACGTCAGCGGTGAGCCACTCGACCGCTACTTCCGTGAGCACATCTTCGAGCAGTTGGGGATGTCTCACACCGACCTGGTCCGATCGGAGAGGGTGAAGGCACACCTGGCGACCGGGTATGTTCTCGGGCGTCGTGGCCCGGAGCCGGTCCCCGACCGGGAATGGCTGGGGAAAGCAGGCGGTGGGATCTACTCCTCGAGTCGAGACCTCTTCCGCTATGCGGCGGCTCTTCTCGGGGCCAACGAGCATGGCTCGATCCTGCAACCGGAGACCCTGGCCATGATGTTCGAACGCCACCACAGCCCGGATCCGCGGCTGGTTGCCATGGGTCTCGGGTTCTTCCGCCACGACCTCGATGGTCACCGGATCGTCGGCCACGATGGGCTCCTGCCTGGCTTCAACTCGAGCCTGCTCGTCGCTCCGGACGACGGACTCGCCGTGTTCGGGTTCACCAACGGGTCAAGTGGGGCGACGTTGTGGCTCCCGGACGAAATGGCGAAGCTTCTTCAAGATCTCCTAGCCATCCCCGATCCGATGATGCCCAGCGATATTCCGCAGCATCCCGAACTCTGGAGGGAACTCTGCGGGGTATATCGGCTTCCCCCAGTCGGCGATCTGCGTGGACGTCTGATGATGGCCGGGGGCGCCCGGGTGCTCGTCCGAGACGGTCAGCTCAAGATCCGACTGCTCGCCCCAATCCCCGCCATGTACAACGGCTTTCCTCTCCACCCAGATAACGAGAACGACCCGTACGTGTTCCGAATCGATCTCTCCGGGTTGGGGTTGTCTCCAGTCCGCCTCGTATTCGACTGCAGGGCCGGCCCTGGTAGGAGGTCGATCCACACCGATCTCGGGGGCCAACCCATATCGCTGATCGAACGACCTACCTTCCCCCGCCTCCGAGCGGCGCGGACCAGGGGTGACGCGGAGTTGCCGCAGTGAGCATCACACGCTCGCCCACCAGAAGAGGCGTCGAGCTGTGGCGGAAGAGCGCCTTGGAGTTGGCCCAAGCGATCCGTTCCAGACAGGCTTCGAGTCGGGAGGTCGTCGAGGCGCATCTCCGGCGGATCGAAGATGTGAACCCTTCGATCAACGCGGTCACCGTCGTCTTGGCCGACCGCGCCCTCGCAGCTGCCGCCTTGGCGGACGACGCAGTAGTGAGTGGTGATGATCTGCCGCCGTTTCATGGTGTTCCATTCACGGTCAAGGAGAACATCGACCTGGTGGGGGCGGCGACCACTCAGGGACTGCGGGCGCTGGCCGGGGCCTATCCGACCCGGGATGCGCCGGCCGTGGAGCGCCTGCGGGCAGCTGGTGGGATTCCTCTCGGCCACACCAACTGTCCCACCATCGCGGTTCGCTGGCACACCGACAGCGAGATGTGGGGAGCCACCGTCAATCCCTGGGATCGCTCCCGCACCCCGGGGGCGTCAAGTGGCGGCGAGGCGGCGGCACTGGCGACGGGCATGTCGCCGTTGGGTCTCGGCAACGACATGCTGGGATCGCTTCGCTGGCCGGCCCAATGCTGTGGTGTCAGCGCCCTGAAGCCAACCCTGGGCCGCATTCCACACGCGTCGAGCATCGAACCGGCAGATATGGCGATTGGTGTCCAACTGACGGATGTCGAGGGGCCGATGGCGCGACGGATCTCAGACCTGCGAGCCGCTTTCGAGACGCTGTCCGGCCCTACCTGGCGTGACGCCTGGACGGTTCCGGCTCCATTGCGTGGACCCGAACTCGCCAAGCCCATCCGTGTCGCCCTGGTCGTCGATCCGGAAGGTGGGGGCACCGCGGATCAGGTGAAGGATGGGGTGCGCAAAGCCGCAGACGTCCTCGCCGACTCTGGCTACTCCGTCGTGGAGGTGGAACCTCCTTCCATCGGCACGGCGGCGGAGACCCTGCTCACCATGCTCAATACACCCGACATCCGGGCGGTGTGGCAGGCCAAGTCGAGTCTGCTTCCCGGCGACACCCAGCGGTTCCTGTCGGCCTTCTACGAGGTCGCAGGCGACCCCGACCCGGTGACCACCCTGCAGAGCTTCATGACCCGTCAGTCGCTGCTCCGGGCCTGGGGCGGATTCCTGGAGACATATCCGCTGATCGTCGCGCCGGTATACACCGATATCCCCTTCGAGGTGGGCACCGATCTCGAAGCCGGGCGGGTGGCCGAGACCATCCGGGGTATGCGCATGACCATGGCGGTCAACGCCTTGGGGCTCCCAGCCGTGGCGGTTCCGGTGGGTATCAACGGGGGGCTTCCACAAGTGGTTCAGGTGATCGGGCCCCGGTACCGGGAGGATCTGAGTCTCGACGCGGCTGAGGCGATCGAGAACTCGGTGGGCATCTTCACTCCGATCGAACCCGTACAGCCGAGGGGAGTTGCACTGTGACCATCGACCGGCTGACTTCTCTGGACCGTCTCATGCTGGGAGCGAGCAGACGCCGCCCCTCCCGTGGACACAGTAGGCGGTAGCCCAGGAGCTAGTAAGCAGTAGCGAGGCACTGCCCGATAGCCCAATAGGCTCGCTAGTCGCTACTTTTCAGCCGCGGGCCAGCCAGGAAGCCTCGGCCGCCAGTTCCTCGATCTCCTCGATCCGGGTAGGCACCAATCGGCTCAGGTTTTCGTGACCGTCCTCCACGATCAAGATGTCGTCTTCAATCCTCACCCCGATCCCCCGGAACTCGGCAGGAACGATGTGCCGGATCTTGTCGGCCTCAGCCTTCAACGCCTCCAGTTCCTTTCGGGCCGCGGGGCCCTCGACCAGACTTCGCTCGAGCCACTCGTCCTGGTCGTAGGCCACAAGCGCGAACTCGATCTCCTCCCGGCCGTCGATGTAGAGGCCCGGTTCGACGGTGAAGGCCATGGCCGGCTCGAGTACCCGCGGCTTTCCCTCGACCCGATAGGTACCGGCATCGTGAACGTCCATCCCCAGCCAATGACTGGTGCCGTGCATGAAGAACTCGCGGTAATGGTGCATGGCCAACGAGTCGTCCACTCCCTTCGGCAGGAGCCCCAGCTCTACCAGACCCTCGGTCAGCACCTGCACTGAGATGTCGTGAATGTTGCGAATGGTGTCACCAGGGCGAGCCGCAGCAATCGAAGCGCGTTGGGCGGCCAGAACCACTTCATAGACCGCCGCCTGGGCCTTGCTGAAACGACCGCTGACCGGGAAAGTGCGCGTGATATCGGCCGAGAAGTAGTCGATCTCACAGGCGGCGTCGATCAAGAGCAGATCCCCATCTTCCATCTGCCGGTCGTTCTCCACGTAATGGAGGATGCAGGCATTGGGTCCCGAAGCCACGATCGAGGGATAACCATTGCGGCGCGATCCACCCTCCCGCCACACATACTCCATCGCCGCCTGCACCTGATACTCGTACAGACCCGGGCGGGCGAAGCGGATGGCTTCGCGATGGCCCTGAGCGGAGAGCTCGCCGGCCGCCCGCAAGCTCTCCATCTCGGAAGCGGACTTGTGGAGACGAAGGTCCGACACCACGGGGGCCAGATCGGCCACCACCGCCGGCATGGGCTTGCCCGTCCGGGTGTGGTAATCCCGGGCCCGCCGGACCAGGCCCCAGACCCGATCGTCGTGGCCCGGGTGGCCGGTGCGGTAATAGAGGACGTCCCTCCCGGGAAGCAGCCGGGGTAGCACGGTGTCGAGCTCGCCGACGTCATGGGCGGCGTCGGCCTGATAACGCTCTAGCGCCCCCTCCATCCCGGCCCGATAGCCGTTCCAGATCTCCTTCTCGCGATCGCGGGGGCGCACGAAGAGGTGATACTCCCCGTCAGGATGCCCCGGGGCCAGCACGGCCACGGCCTCGGGCTCATCGAAGCCGGTCAGATAGAAGAAGTCCGAGTCTTGCCGGAACTCATGGGTGACGTCGTCGTTGCGGATCGTCTCGCCGGCAGCCGGGATGATCGCAACCCCATGCGAACCGATCCGGGCGGCCAGGTCACGACGGTGGTGGAGGAACCGATCGGTCATTGTTCGACAGTAGCCGTCGGAAACCGCCTAGTCGGAGGGAGCCGTCGCCAGATCGACGGTCAGCGCGAAGTGGTCCGAGCCCAGCGCCGGGCCCAGGCGGCGGTCCGCCACGGACAGCTCGGGTGAATACAGCAGATGATCGATCGCCACCCACAGCAACGGGTTGGATTGGACCGGATAGGACCACCCCACGCCGAACCCGCGCGCCGAATCGAGCAGCGCGGTCTCCGCCAGCAGCCGTCGGTACGGATACGACCACGGGGTAGCGTTGAAGTCCCCCACCACGACGACCGGTCCCCGCTGCTCGTTCACCCAATCCTGCGCGAAGTGAAGCTGCCGATCGCGGTTGATGGCTCGGGACCGGGTGTAGGGCGACAGCGGATGGATGGCGAGGACGTCCACCCCGTCAGGAAGGCCGATGGCCACGGCCCGGGGGTCGTCGATGCGAAACCCATAAGACTCCACCACCGACCCGGCCGGGGCCAGCACCAGACTGCCGAAGATGTCGTCAGGGTGCCTGGTCATGGTCAGGTCATAGGGCAGGTCGGCGTCGGCCAGCGCCACCTCCCAGGGCAGGCTGGCCTCGTGGAGCACCACCAGATCCGCCCCCGAGCCGGAGATGAAGTCGATCACCTCCTCGAAGCTCTCGTTGGAGGAGAGGAGGTTGAACGAGATCACCCGCAGATCCGCCGACCGGGCCCGGGGCGGACCGAAGAAAAGCGGCGCAATAACCGCCAGGTTGACCATCGTGATTGCCGCCAGAACGGTGCAGGTGCGCCACCACCGGCCAAGGGCAAGGAGAATTGTCGCGGTTAGGAGCAGGAGGGCGAGCTGGGGTCGGAAACTGGCGACCACATCGAGCACCCACCACGCCCTCCCGGCGAAGGCGGCCACGCTCAGGGCGCTCAGGGCCCAAGCCAGCACAGCGATAACCGGCATCATCAAAGAGGGTAAGGGGCCAAAACGGGTAAGGAGCCGGTGGCGGGAGACGAACGGCCCGCCAGGTCAGAGGTAGTTGCGGGCAACCCAGTAGATGACGAGGCCGCAAGCCATGATTCCGACGATCGACCGCCGGAAGATGGCCGCACCCGCCAGCCCGCCGGCTGCCGCGGCGAGGGTGGGAGTCAAATCCAATTCGCCTCGCGGCGCGACAAACCCGGTGACCGCGAAGGCAACGAACAGTGCGACCGGGAACACCTCCAAGAACCGGTTCTCCTTCATGTTCGGGGAGGAGGGAGGCCACAACATGAACGAGGCCCGAGACAGGAAAGTGATCAGGGCGACGAGGACGATGATCGCCAGGTGGCTCATCGCCAGCGCCTCATCGCAGGCGGCTCCCCCCGGCCGCTGCCACCACCGCCGCCACCGCCACCCACCAGGCGGAAGGGAGCAGCACCACCGCTCCCACCGCGGCGGCGACCGCCAGGCCGGCCGTAAGCCAGCGACGGCGGTCCGACAGGAGCGGGAGCGCCAGGGCAAGGTAGAAAAGGGGGAAGACCACATCGAGGCCCAGGCGAGCGGGCTCCACCGACCCACCCAACCACGCTCCTGCGGCAGTGCTCGCCAGCCAGGTCGAAACCAGAGTTACATCAACCGCCGTCTTGAAGGCGACCAGGTCGGGCTCTCCCCGACGAACGGCGTTCACCGTCAGGCCAAAGCTCTCGTCGACCAGCACGAATGCGAGATGGACCCGCCGGTACCAGGGGGCGTGGCCGATGAACCCCGAGAGTGTGGCCGACATCGGCAAATGGCGCAGGGCCAGACCGGTAGTGGCCAACAGCACCGGCCCGGGTCCGCCAGCGAGAAGCCCCACCATCGCCACCTGCGCCGACCCGGAGAGAACGATGACCGAGCTCAAAAGCGTCAGGCCGGGCGAGAGCCCGGCCTGCACCGCCAGCGTCCCGTAGACGGCACCGAAGACTGCGAGGGGCGGAACCAGAGGCAGCGTGTCGCGCAGGCCCCGGCGAAAAGAGGCGGACAGGCCGCTCACCCGGCTTCGAGCAGGCGCCGGATCTCCTTCACCTGCTCATGAACCGATTCCGGCGTTCCCGACCCGGGGGTTCGCCGCCGGTGGAGGGAGGCGAACGGATCGAGGCGACCCAGGTCGGCCTCCTCGAAGCGGGGATCGGCGCTGGTCAGATCGGTCAGCGTCGCGCCGGCGAGATCCCGCCCGGAGGCGGTCAGGGAGGAGACCAGCGCTCCCACCGCCCGGTGGGCCTGCCGGAAGGGGACGCCCCTCGTGACCAGTGCTTCGGCCCGATCGAGGGCTGTGACCCATGAGGAGGGGGCCGGAGGATGGAATTCGGCAGAGGCCAGCATCGCCCCGAGAGCACGAAGGGTGGCGGCAAGGGCATCATCAGCCCGGAATAGCGGTGGCTTGTCTTCTTGTAGATCGCGGTTGTAGGCGAAGGGAAGCCCTTTCTGCAGCACCAGGATCGTGGTCAGGTCGCCGATCGCCCCGGCGCTCTTTCCCCGGGTGAGTTCGGCGATGTCGGGATTCTTCTTGTGCGGCAGGGCGGACGACCCCGTCGTGAAGGCGTCACCGTACGTCACCCACCCGAATTCATTCGAGGCCCACAGAATCATCTCTTCGGCCAATCGGGAGAGGTTGACCATGGCCTGGGTGGCGCCGAAGATGAACTCGGCTACCAGGTCTCGGGAGCCGACCGCCTCCAGCGAGTTGTCGAATGCTCGGTCGAATCCAAGCTGTCGCGCCACCGAGGCGGGATCGAGCGGAAGGCCCGACCCCGCGGAGGCTCCGGCGCCGAGCGGCGACGCCGCCAACCGCTCGCGGAGGCTCTGGAAGCGACTCCGGTCGCGCAGGGCCAGCCAGGCATAGATGAGCAGGTGGTGGCCGAGCGAGGTCACCTGCGCCTGCTGCAGATGGGTGTAGGTCGGGATCACCGTTGCGGCCTGCGCCTCGGCCAGACCGGCCATGAGGAGGGCGAAGCGAGCCAGGTCATCGCCACGATCGGAGGCGGCCTGACGGAGATAGAGAGTCAGATCGAGGGCCATCTGGTCGTTGCGCGATCTTCCCGTATGGAGCTTTTCTCCGGATTCGCCGATCAGCTCCACCAGCCGCCGCTCTACCGCCGAGTGGACGTCTTCGTCCGAGTCGAGGAAGTTGAATGTGCCTTCGGCTGCCTCAGCCAAGATGCGCCGCAGCCCGCGCTCGACTGCTGTGTGCTCATCGTCGTTCAGCAGGCCAACCTCTCGCAGCATTCCTACGTGAGCCAGCGAGCCTTCGACGTCCACCCTGAGCAGGCGGCGATCGGCGACATCGACCGTGTAAGTCCAGAGCAGGTCGGCGGGTGGCTCCCGGAACCGACCCCCCCAGAGGTTCATTCCCCCGCTCCGAGCCGTTCTTCCCCCAACCGCCGCAGGCGCAAAGCATTAAGCCGTATGAAGCCGGCCGCATCCGCCTGGTCGTAGACATCGTCTTCCTCGAAAGTGACCGTGGCCTGGTCGTAGAGGTCGTAGTGTTCGGAACGGCGGCCTTCCACGGCGACCCCGCCTTTGTACAGCTTGAGACGCGCCTCGCCGTTGACCCGCCGCTGCACTTCATCCATGAAGGCCTGCAAGGCCCGGCGTTCGGGCGAGAACCAAAACCCGTTGTAGACCATTTCGGCATAGCGCGGCACCAACTCGTCACGGAGATGGGCCACCTCCCGATCGAGCGTGATCGATTCGACCGCCCGATGGGCGTGATGGAGAAGGGTGCCACCCGGGGTCTCATACACGCCGCG
>DATHSX010000506.1:0-2752 GCA_035463935.1 Acidimicrobiia bacterium
CTTCATAACTGGCCGACTTCATAACTGGCCGACTTCATAACTGGCCGACTTCATAACTGGCCGACTTCATAATGAAAGGGAGCGGGCCGGAAGCCCGCTCCCTAGTTGTCGACTGACGGAAGCCCGGTCCTAGGAGAACCACTCCCTCAGCTTGCGCTCGATGGCGTCAGCGGCTTCGCCGGTGCGTTCCTTGATGGTCCCCACAAGGCGATCCCAGTTGCCGCGGGCGTTGTCCAGATCGTCATCTGTCACGTCGCCCCAGGTCTCCCTGATCCGGCCATGCACCTGCTGCCAGCGACCTTCGTCGGCGAGGCGATCATTCCAATCAATCATGTCCGGTTCGTAGTTGGTTGTTTCTCTGTTCATTAGAAGTCCCTTTCTCCGGTGTGGGCTCAGTTACCCGAGTCGCCGCTCGTGCCGGTGTCGACCTCGACGTTGACGGTGCCCGCCTCGGGAGCGGCGTCACCTGCGCCCCGGAAGCCGAAATACCACACGGCCAGAGCGATCAGAAGGACAGCGACGATTCCAGCCACGAGGGCTCCGGCGCTGCTGTCTCTCACTATTACTTGCCTGTCAGTCATGGAAATCATCCCTTTTCTGTTTTCTTGCTTGGGCGGGCTCAGGTGCTGACCCGGCTGCCCATGCTGCGGTAAACGAGCAAGGCCACGATCGCCCCGATTACCGATCCGACGATTCCTGCGGCCTCGATGTCGAGATTGCCCTCGACAAAGAGATTGCCGAGGAAACCACCGACCAGAGACCCGATGAGCCCGAGCACGATTGTGCCGAGCACGCCCATGGACTCCCTACCGGGAACGATTGCCCGGGCCAGGAATCCGGCGATGAGCCCGATTACGAGCCATACCACTAGTCCCATCAGTTCCTCCTTCAGATGACTGGAACGAGTGGCGGGTACCCGGGGTCCGGGCCAGTCAAACCAACTTCTGATCGGATCACTTCTCTGGCCGAATCACTTCTGGCCACTTCCGCAACTTCTGGCCACTTCCGCAATTGGGCACACGATCGAGTCGTAGACGTGGGAGCGATAAGAAAAGGAGGAAGGCCGGCGCCTTCCTCCTTTGTCAAACCCGTCAGGCGGCGCTACCCGGCCGGGGTGGCCTCCCCCGGGGCGGCGGGGGCCGTAATGGCGCCCTCGCCACGGATGACTCCGTCATCAACCGCGACTCCGTCATCAACCGTGGTGGAGGTCGCTCTCCCACCAGTGAGGGCGTTGGTGCTGGCGATAAACCAGATAGCGGCGATCAGTCCGATCACCAGCACCAGAGCGGCGAGAAGCATTGCCACCCCCCGGCCGCCATGCTGGCTGACGACGATCCTCTCGGTATCGATCCTCTCGATATCGATCCTGTCGGTATCGAGGGCTTGAGCGGTGCGGTAATCCACCTCTCCTCCCTTGGTAGGGGACGCCTACCGCGTACCCCCCTTCCCGGAGTTCAAACGCTCTGATCAGGCCGGGAGAATTGGAGCCGGTAGGTGACGGAGTCGTTGTCACGGCTCACTGCGCTATGCGCCAGCCGTGATATCCACTGGGTGTGTTGCTCGGCCATGCGGTCGATTTCATCGCCCAATCCGACCAGCGCTATCTCGACCGCACCCCGATCGGAGGTGATGTCGCAGCGAACCTCTTCCACTCCGGCCAGCTCATCGAGGTCGGCAAGAACCTCGCTCATGGCGAGAGAGATTTCGCCCAGAGCCCCGACGTCGAAGCCCGCGGCCTGACCGGCCGACATCGCCGTCGCCACTATGACGTGGTTCCAGCGGGAATCCGGTGAGACCGAGAGGTGAGCGCTGATCGACATGTGGCCGGATGATACGATCTCGCTGTCCGCAAAAGCCGTGGCCGGCGGACCAGGCGAGGGCCCTGCCCACATGAATCTGTCCTGCCCACACGAATTTGGAGATAACCCAATGAGTTTGGATAACCAGACGAATTTGGAGATGACCAGATGAATCTGGAGATAACGCGCGACACCAAGCCGGGCTGGGCGGTGCTCCGACCGACCGGCGAAGTCGACATTGCCACGGTCGGCGAGCTGGAGAGTGCCCTCGCTGCGACTATCGAGGAGAACTCGGATGATGTTGTCCTGGACCTGGGCGGCGTCACCTTCATGGACTCCACCGGGCTGCGAACGCTGCTGGCGGCCCACCAGACGCTGACCGCCGGCGGGCGAAGGCTGGCGGTGGTCGTCGAGGGCGGCCCGGTCGAGCGTCTCTTCGATATCACCGGTCTCAACCAGACTCTCGAGCTTTTCCCCTCGCTCGACCTGGTCACGGATTGACGGTCCGTCGGCTTTCCCTCCGGGTCCCGGGAACCCCCGAACACCTCACCATCCTGCGCTCTTTCGCCGGTGCCTTGGGGCGCGTCCTCGGAGCCACCTCGAGCGAAATAGACGATCTGAAGCTGGCTGTCACGGAACTGGCGACGGCGGCCCTGCCGGTAGCTCCTGCGTCCCCTCGCCAGGTTGGGACCGAGTTGACACTCGAGGTGTTCGATGGCAGCGACGGGCCCTATCTCCGGGTCGGCGGGTCGTCTTCGCCCAGCCTTTCGGCAGCCACCCGCGAGCTCCTTGCGAGCCTTTACCAGGCGCGAGGCTGGATAGCTGAGGATCCATGGCTGATCCGGCTCCCTACCGGGTGACGGAGGCATTTGCGCTCGCCGTCCGTCCGGAGGCGGCGGCCCGGGCCCGGCAAACCCTGGCGCAGATCATGCGGTTGGACTCGGTCCGTCTGG
>DATHSX010000507.1:0-1753 GCA_035463935.1 Acidimicrobiia bacterium
CTGGCCGACTTCTACTGGGACCTGGCCGACGCCGACTACGAGACAGCCTTCGCGATCTTCCACCAGCGCTATTCGACCAATACCTTCCCCTCCTGGGAGATCGCCCAGCCGTTCCGGACCCTGGCCCACAACGGCGAGATCAACACGGTCGCCTCCAACCGTTCGTGGACTCACGCCCGCGAACGGGTGGCCACCTCCTCCACGTGGGGAGAGCGCCTGGCGGATCTGGCCCCGTTTCTCCAGCCCGATCGATCCGACTCGGGCAGTCTGGACAACCTGTTTGAACTGCTGCTCCGATCGGGTCGCTCGCTGACCCACGTCAAAGAGCTGCTCGTGCCGGCGGCCTGGGAGAACGTGGCCGACCTTTCCCCAGCCAGGCGGGCCTTCTCGGAGTACCACGCTTTCCTCACCGAGCCCTGGGATGGTCCGGCCGGGGTGGCGGCGACCGATGGGATCAGCCTGGTCTCGTTCATGGATCGCAACGGCCTGCGGCCGGCCCGGTGGGCCATCACCCCCGACGTGGTGTTGGTTGCCTCCGAAGCGGGAGTGTGCCCGGAGGAAGAGGCCCGGGCGGAACGGACCGGGCAGCTCGGGCCGGGGGAGGTGCTGCTGTTCGACCGCACCGACGGCACGATCCAGTTCTCCGAGGAGATCAAAGAGACCCTCGCCGCCCAGGCCCCCTACGAGGAGTGGATAGGTACCGAAACCTTCTACGTGCAGCAGCCGTTCGACCCGCTGGCCGATGACCGCTTCGATGCTGCCCGGCTGTGCCGGGTTTTCGGTTACACCCCGGAGGAGCGACGCTTGATCCTGGCCGAGATGGCCGAAGGCAAGACGCCCACGGGCTCGATGGGCAACGACACCGCCCTGGCCGCCCTGGCCGACGAACCCCGCCGCCTCACCCAGTACCTCCACCAGCTCTTCGCTCAGGTCACCAACCCCCCGATGGACCCCATTCGCGAGCAGCTGGTGATGTCCTTGCGCACCTACATGGGGCGGCGCGCCTCGCTTCTATCGGAGACCCACTCCACCGCCCATCTGGTCGAGCTGTCTTCGCCGATCCTGTCCGACGCCGAGCTCTCGTCGATCGTCCGCAGCTCGGACCCGAGCTTCTTTTCCTATTGGATCGCCGCCACCTGGCCCGCCGCCGAAGGCCCGGCCGGCATGGCCCGGGCGCTGCGTCGGATCACCGACGAGGCGGTGGAGGCGGTGGCCGGCGGCGCCGCCCTGATCGTCCTCTCCGACCGTGAGGTGGACGCGCTCAACGCTCCGGTGCCGATGGTGCTGGCCGTGGGAGCTGTTCATCACGCCCTCAGCGAGGCCGGTATCCGGATCAAGGCCTCCATGATCGTGGTCTCCGGGGAACCCCGCGATTCCCACGACCTGGCAATGCTGATCGCCGCCGGTGCCTCGGCGGTGAATCCCTATCTGGCCATCGACCAGGTGAGGGCGCTGGCCGAGGAGGGCGTGGTCATTGTCGACCCGGTTGTGGCCCAGGAGAACTACCGGTCGGCGCTCCAGGCCGGTCTGCTGAAGGTGATGTCGAAGATGGGGATCTGCACGGTTTCGGCGTATCGGGGCTCGGAACTGTTTGAAGTGATGGGACTGGGTGAGGACGTCTGCGACCTTGCCTTCCGCAATGCGCCCCGCCGGTTCACCGGCCTCAGCCTCGACCAGGTGGCGGCCCGGGTGCTGGAACTGCATGGCCGTTATGGCGAGGGGACCGAATGGGTCGGAGGCTTCTACAAGCACC
>DATHSX010000508.1:0-9720 GCA_035463935.1 Acidimicrobiia bacterium
GCCGGCTATCGAGGGGGTCACGATCGTCGATGATCCCGAGGAGTTGCTGGTGACCGTCTCGACCCGGGCAGCCGAGGTCGAGGAGCCGGTCGAGGAAGTAGAAGGGGAGGAGGGGGCCGAGCCCGCAGAGGCAGGCGCCGAGGAGGAATCCGAGTAGGACCGTGCGGGTCGTTTGCGGGCTTCGCAACCCAGGATCCGAGTACAAGGGAACGCGTCACAACCTCGGCTATGAGGTTGTGGAAGTGCTGGCCGGTCGCTGGGACACCCGCCTCAAACGGGGGCCGCTCCGGGTCCGGTCGGAGCTGGCCGCTATCGCCGACCGCGATCTGATCCTGGCGGCGCCCAGCACCTACATGAATGACTCGGGGCGGGCGGTCGGGAGTCTGCTCTCCTATTTCAAGGCGGCGGTAGGCGGACTACTGGTCATCCATGATGACATCGACCTGGCTCTGGGCCGGCTCCGGATCCAGCAAGGTGGGGGCAGTGGTGGCCACAACGGTGTCCGGTCGTTAGAAAGTCATTTGGGTACCAGGGAATTCTGGCGTCTGAAGATGGGGGTCGGCCGTCCGCCCGGAAGCCAGGATCCCGCCGAGTTCGTGCTGCACCGCTTCTCCCCGAAGGAGAGAGAGGAGGCGGATCTGATGGTGGCCGATGCCGCCGATGTGGTGGAGAGATGGCTGATCGATCCGGTCCGAGCGCAGGAACTGGCGGCCCACCGGCGGGTGTGAAATGGCACAATGCCGCCATGAGCCCACGTCTCGATGCAATTGGAATTGTGGTGGCCCACATGGGCGAGGCCATGAACTTCTACCGGAAGCTGGGTTTCGAGTTCGTGATGGGGGACGAAAGCCAAACCCACACCGAGGCGACCGCCCCGGGCGGGATGCGGATCATGTTCGACACCGAGGAATCCGTTAAGTCGTTCTCGGAGTGGGTCCGACCAACGGGCAGCCATCGCGTCTCTCTCGCCCTCGTCTGCGAGAGCCCGGCCGAGGTGGACCGTATTCACCACGAGTTGACTGTGGCGGGGGCCCGCTCCCATCTCGCCCCTTTCGATGCCTTTTGGGGCCAGCGTTACGCCATCGTGCTGGATCCCGACGGGAACGGCATCGATCTCTTCGCCCCGGCTGAATGACCCGATCCCTAGTCGGGGCCCTCGACCAGGGCACTACCAGCACCAGATTCATCGTCTTCGACCCGGCCGGGGCGGTGGTGAGCGTCGCCCAGGACGAACACCGCCAGATCTTCCCCCGGCCCGGCTGGGTCGAGCATGATCCGGTGGAGATCATCGATCGCACCAGGGATGTGATCGCTGCCGCCCTGGGGGCCGCTGGAATCCGCCCCGGGGATCTGGCCGGCATCGGCATCACCAATCAGCGGGAAACGACGGTCCTCTGGAATCGCCGCACCGGCCACCCGGTGTCCAACGCCATCGTCTGGCAGGACACCCGCACCGCCGCCCTCTGTCAGGAGCTGGCCGGGGACGAGGGGCCCGACCGGTTCCGACCGGTCACCGGACTCCCGCTGGCGACCTATTTCTCGGGCCCCAAAGTGGCGTGGCTGCTCGACCAGGACCAGGAACTGCGGCGGTCCGCGGCGGCCGGTGATCTCTGCTTCGGCACGGTCGACTCCTGGCTGATCTGGAACCTGACCGGGGGCTGGCATGTCACCGACGTGACAAATGCCTCCCGGACGATGCTTATGGACCTGCGCGCGCTGGCCTGGAGCCAGGAGATTTGCGACGCCATGAGGGTTCCCACCCCCCTTCTGCCCGACATCGTGTCCTCGTCGGGCAGGGTGGGCGAAGCGGTCGGCGACCTGGACGGGGTCCCCGTCAGCGGGATACTCGGGGACCAACAGGCGGCTCTCTTCGGCCAGACCTGTTTTGACGCCGGGTCGGCCAAGAACACCTATGGCACGGGCTGTTTCATGCTGATGAACACCGGCAGCGAACCGGTCCCATCGCGCCACGGACTGCTCACCACCGTGGCCTACCGGATCGGGGCCGAACCGCCCGTGTATGCCCTGGAGGGTTCGATCGCGGTGGCCGGATCGCTGATCCAGTGGCTGCGAGACAACCTGGGGATCATCGCCGATTCGGCTGAGGTTGAGAGCCTGGCGAGGGACGTCGCCGACAACGGCGACGTCTATTTCGTACCCGCCTTCAGCGGGCTGTTCGCCCCCCACTGGCGCGCCGACGCCCGCGGCGTCATAGTCGGGCTCACCCGTTTTGCTGACAAGCGGCACCTGGCCCGGGCTGCCCTCGAAGCGACCGCGTTTCAGACCCGGGAAGTGCTGGAGGCCATGCGGGCCGATTCCGCGGTGAGCCTTTCCGAATTACGGGTCGACGGAGGCATGGTGTCCAACGAGCTCTTGATGCAGTTCCAGGCCGACGTGCTGGGCGTTCCCGTCATCCGTCCGGTGATCGCCGAGACCACCGCCCTGGGCGCGGCCTACGCCGCCGGTCTGGCCGAGGGGATTTGGGGATCGACGGACGACCTCCGTGCCCACTGGGCCGAGGATCGACGCTTCCTGCCGGCCATGGGCGAGGATCGCCGCCAGGCCCTATTCCATCGCTGGCAACAGGCGGTCCAACGAACACTGGACTGGGTGTAAACGGACCTCCCGGCTCCCTCCCCTCCGCGGGTGGATCAGAGGCCCTCGGCGGCTAGTTCCACCTCATGCTCGGTGATCTGGCGGGCGAGGGCGGTGTCGCTCCAGCCCAGCTCCCGTCCCATGACCACCCCGATGTCGTGCTGGTCTTTGCGGGCGTGATCGGGAGTGAGCCAGGCCAGCCGGGTCCGGCGAAGGGTGAAGTCGGAGATCGTCACGGCTGCCTCGTTGCGCACCGCATGCACGACTTCTGCCAGGCTGGTGTGACCGTCGCCCAGCGTTACCGCCAGCCCGGGATCCGCCGAGATGAGCCGTTCTATCTCGGCGGCGGCCAGGCCGTAGCGGCGAGTTAGATGGGATCGAGGTTGCCCGCCCCCCGCCCCGACGAGCAGCACTTTGCTGCTCGGTGTCCGTCCCGGCAGCCGCAACCTTCTGGCGACGACATCGGCGGCCTCGGCACTGATCCGGCGGTACGTCGTCAACTTGCCCCCGGCCACCTGCACATAACCCGATCGGGGCTCTGCGATCACATGCTCCCGGGAGGCCGCGGCGGTGCTGCCCGACGCCCGTGGGTCTCCGGCGTTGTCTGCCAGGGCCCGGAGGCCGGCGAAGGTGGAGAGAGGAGCAAACTCGGGAACATCCAGATAACGGCGGACATGGCGGATCAAGTACTCGACGTCCGCCTCGCTGGCGGCCGGATGCAGCAGGTCGCCGGAGTACGGCGTATCGGTGGTCCCGATCAGCGCATGCCCGGCCCAGGGGATGATGTACATCACCCGGCCGTCGTCCGTCCGGGGTAGGACGAGCGCCCGTTCGCCTATGCCGATCAAATCCTTCTCCACAACGAGGTGGGCGCCCTTGGAGACCATCACGTCGAGGAGAGGCGAGCCGTCGACCGCTGGCGCGGGAAAGGCACCCGTGGCGGCTACCGCCGTGCGCGCTTGGACCGCGAACTCGGCGCCCGTCAGTTGGTCACGAAGACGGACGGAATACCCATCCCGCACGGAGTCGATCCCCCAGGCCCGAACCCGGTTCACGGCCACCGCCCCGTAGCCATCGACAGCCGTGCGGGCGATGGCAATCACCAGTCGAGCGTCGTCGGTTTGAGCATCCGAATACACAAAGCCCGAACGCAGGCCCTCAACGCGTAGCCGCGGCACCGCCTGCTCGAGTTCGGCCAGCGGAATCTTCTTGTGCCTCTCTCCCGGCCGGTCGAACCCACCCAACAGGTCGTATAGCGTCAGGCCTGCCCGCAGCGCGAGAGAAGCGCGCCGGCCCCGGGCCGCCCACGCCGGCGCATCGGCCAGGCCCACCTTCTCATATACCGGTACCAGGAATTCGAGATTCTCAAAGAGGTAGTCGGCGATTCGGGCCAGCACCTCCTGTTCCCGCAGGCCCTCGGCGACCAGCTGAAACCGAAATTGGGGCAGGTAACGAATGCCGCCGTGGAACAGCTTCGTGGAGCGGCCGGAGGTGCCGGAAGCGAAATCCTGCTGCTCCACCAAAGCCACCCGCAAGCCGCGGGCGGCGAGATCGAGGGCCACCCCGCAGCCGATGACCCCACCTCCCACGACCAGCACATCGAACCGGTCGCCGGAGGCCAACCTCTGTAGGTGGACGGCCCGATTCCAGCCGGTGGAAAGTGTCATGGGCGAAGGTTAGGGCGCCGGGTCTGAACCCCCCTCAGGGTTAAGATCGCCCCCCGGAGTTGTGACGGTCCCAAGGAGCTTTGCCATTTCGTTCCCTGACTGGTTGGCGATGGGCCGGGTGCTGGTGGTGCCGGTCGTGATGGCCCTCACCCGTGCCCAGGGACGTTTTGAACACGCCCTGGGTTGGGCCGCCGCCCTGTTCGCCGTCGCCGCCGTAACCGACTTTCTCGATGGTTACCTCGCCCGGCGATGGCACATCGAGTCGGTACTCGGCGCCTTCCTCGACACCACGGCGGACAAGCTGTTGGTCACCGGTGCCCTCCTCGCCCTCACCTCGATCGGGAGGGTCTCGATCTGGGCCGCCTTAGTGATAATGATGCGTGAGTTTCTGGTGATGGGTCTGCGCGGGGTCGTGGCGACTACCGGAGGAGTGGTGAAGCCCTCCACCTGGGGGAAGATCAAGGCCACCGCGCAGTACGCCGCCATCTTCCTGGCCTTCACGCGGCTGCCCACGCCCTGGGGGCCGCTCTTTCTGGATCAGTGGGTGATGTGGATTGCCGTGATCGTGACGATTGCATCGGCCTGGGGGTACTTCGCCGCTTTCTCCAAGCTCCTGGCGAGCAACCGCTCACTCTCGGTCTCGTGACCTCCGTGGTCACCGGCGCCACCGGCGTGGTTGGTTCGGCGCTGGTCCGTCACCTTCTCGCCGCCGGTGGTCAAGTGCGAGCCGTGATCAGACCGGGTCGGCGGTTGCCGGCCGGCGTGGAACCGCTGGTCGGCGATGTCCTGGACTACTCCAGCCTGCTCACTGCCTTTCGGGGCGCCCGGCTGGTCTTTCACGTGGCAGGTGTGAACCAGATGTGCCTCCGGGACCCCCGCATGATGTACCGGGTCAACGTCGACGGCACCCGCAACGTGCTCCGGGCCGCCCGGGCGGCCGGAGTGGAGAAGCTCGTCTACACCTCGTCTGCGGCCACCATCGGTGAGGAGGTGGGAGCGATCGGAGCCGAGGACACGGTCCATCGGGGGAAGTTCAACTCCCACTACGAGCGCTCCAAATACCAGGCCGAGCAGGTGGTGCTGACAGAAGGCAGGGATATGGATCTGGTGACTCTGAACCCCTCCTCCGTACAGGGGCCGGGGCGGGCCACCGGAACGGGGCGGCTGCTCCTGGCGCTGGCGGCCGGCCGCCTGTCGACCCTGGTCGACACCCGGCTCTCGATCGTCGACATCGACGACTGCGCGCGTGGTCACCTGCTGGCCGCCAACCACGGAAGAAGGGGATCGCGCTATCTGCTCAACTCCTTTTCGATGACCACCCAGGAAGCCGTCAGCCTGATCGAGGTCGTCACCGGCCGGACGAGGAGAGTGCATTACCTGCCCCCCCAGCTCGCCTCGCTCGGGGCAGGAATCGTCGGGGGGGCCTTTCGGCTCATCCGCCGGGATGCCCCGTTGTGCACGGAAATGGCCCGGACCCTCCGGCACGGCCATGTTTTCGACGGTTCCCGGGCTACCCGCGAGCTCGGTTTGATCTATACCGAGGCGACCGTCACCCTGACCCGCTTGATCGAATGGGCCCGCGGGCAAGGCCTGCTGGCGTGACGGGCCATTGCGGGGGAACGCGGGTCACTATCGTGGGCCGCAGAGCGCGTCGGGGCGCCACCGGTCCGCGGCAAGAGTCGAACTCACCCGATGACGTCCCCGACTGTTGACGGACCTTCTCACCCGAACCAGCGGACGCGGGTACCAGAGGAGGTTGTCATGGCAGAACTGCCCGCTTTCAATCCCAACATCAGCCACCTGAAACGGCAGGCGAAGGACCTGAAAAGGGCGGTTGACCAGCGGCAAGCCGCGGCATTGGCCCGGGCGGCCGCCCAGCAGGTCGAGACGGCCCCTACGTTTGGCCTTCGTTCCGCCCAACTGGTGATTGCCCGTGAGAACGGCCATCCGGGCTGGCATGATCTGATCGAGGCGGTGGGCCAGCGAATGGTCGAGGAGCGGGACATCCATCGTTGGTTCGGAGTGAGCCTCAACAACCAGGCATGGGGGGTGATCGAGTCCGGTGCCGTGGGTCCCTCTGAACCGCCTCACGTCCGCGAACGAGCGCTGTACCGGGCCTTTGCTTCCGTCTATCACTGGATGGAAGTGGGGACGCCCATCCAGCATGGACGCGGCGAACACCTGATTTCACGTACTGCGGTCATGGTCGGCGAGCCGGAAATAGGCCTGCATCACGCGCGTCGCTATGTCCAGATCATCGAGAATCATCCGGACCTGGCCGAGGATTGGGACCGTGCCTTCGCCGCCGAGGCGCTGGCCCGGGCGCTGGCCGGCACCGGGCGGGTGGGCGAGGCCCGGGCTCAGCGGGTTGAGGCGGAACGGCTCTGTGCCCTGATCGCCGAGGAAGGGGAGCGAGTGATCGTAGAGGCCGAGCTCGCCCGCGAACCCTGGTTTGGTCTGCTCGCAAGTGATTGACCATTACAGATGGGCCCCGGCACTGGTCCTGCCGCGCCCTTCACCCGCCGGGGGAGACGGTGGGGAGCCGGTTCAGGCCAGCCCGAGGTCCGCGCGGAGGCGGGCGAAGGTTTCGACCCTGCGGGCATAGTTCTCGCCTCGACGAAAAAGTTCGCCGATCTCCTGATGGCTGAAGCCTTCCGCCCGAAGGTCGAGAACCCTCCGCTCCACTGGCCGGAGACCTTGGTGCCGTTGCGGCGGACGCTGGCGGGGGATCCTGGTCCAGTCGATCACTCGCTCGACGTGTTCTGGTCCTCGCCGGAAGCGGCGACCTATCTCGACCGGGTCCAGGCCCTGCTGGGCGAGGGCCAGCATGCGTCGTTCGACTGGCCGTAGAGCTTCGTTCATGGGGGGAAGGTAGCAGGGGCTCGAACTCTCTTGCTGTTCGGAGCCCGCGTGGCAGTCAGGGGTCCGACACCTCTACACCGTGCGCAGCCAATGTCCGTTCGTACGCCTGGAGGAAGCCCTCGGGGCCCCGGACCTCCATCGTGGCGATGTTCTCAGACTCGCGCTTGAGGGAGCGGGTGACGTCGGGCGTGAACCGCTCGCGGGTGGCCAGGTACTCGTCCCATACCCCGGCCACTTCTTCATCCCAGGCCATCGTCACCATCAATCCATCGCCCGGGACCCGCCGGGCCGCCCTGACCTTGCTCATGACGATGTCCCCCACCTCTTCGGCCGCGATCAACTCGCCGTCATCATGCCCACCGACCTGGTCCCGAAACGGGAAGTCCCCGGGATCGATGGTCAAGCGGGCCAGCGGTCGCACTTCGGTCGTCGACGCCCATTCGCTGGAATCGGGCCCATCGCCATAGAAAGGGATCGGGGCAAAAGATTCCCTGGGCAGCAGATACAGCGTTCCGGTCCGCCAGATGTCGCCCCCTACGTAGTCCTTGTGAATCGAGAAGTGATATACATCCACCGGGTTCCCCGCTCGATCGTGCCACCGCATGGCACCGTTCCGGATCGAACCCTTCAGGTTGGCCCGATCGATCACCGCGAACCACATTGCCCACAGTCCGTACGGGGTTCCATAGACAGCCGCCCGGTTACCGGTCCCACCCTGATCCATGATCTCGACCGAGGTTCGGCGGGGGGCGAAGACGTCCAGGTCGGCGAGAGGTGATCCGTGAAATATGAACTGGGATTGCCGCGAGAGCCACTCGACGAAGCGCCACTTCGGCCACCGCATGGTCCAGTCGATGAGGTGGCCATCCCGGGTTTCCAGAATCCGAGCTGTCCGGTGTCGATATGCATCCTCCTCGTCCGGTTCCCAGCGCACTTCACCGAGCCCGAGACCTCTCCCCCCCGGCACCTCGATGGTGTCGGCGACCCTGACGAAGTCGATGGTCCTTCCCAGCTGCCCGCCGGGCGCCGGATCACCAGCGGCGAAGTCGACGACGGCACCTTGCAGTTGGCTGCTTTCGATGATGTATGAACGGCCGGACGGGACGAGGCGAGCCGCCAGCCCCTCGGGCACTCCGCCCAGCCTGAACCGGAGGTCCCCGTCGGCGACGGTGATCAGCATCGGCTCCAGCCCGAGCAGGTAGGTGCCGGTCAGTCGCCCGAGATCGTTCACGCCGCCGGCAGCCCGAGTGATGGGCTCTGGCTATGGGCCGCCCGCGTGAGATGATCGAGAAACGCCCGCACAGCCGGGCGATGCCGCCCGGCCGGCCGGGTGACAGCAAGGATCTGCCGGGTAGGTCCCCCCAGCGGTATCAGCCGAATCCGATCGGGAAGCCGCCGCAGGGCTAATGCCGGGAGAATGGCGCAGGCATCCACCGAAGCAACGAGTTGGAGGGTGACCTCGAAGTCGTCGATCTCGTATTGGACGCGAGGCTCGAAGCCGGCGCTACGACAGATGGCTCGCACCGCTCGCCCGCATTCGCTCGTCTCGAGTGGTGCCGCCACCCATGGATGCGAGCTGGCCTCGGCCAGCTTGCGCACGCTCGAGCCCGCCGGAACGGCAAGAAAGAGGGCCTCCTCCAGGATCTTCGTCTTGCTGAGTCCCTCGTGCCGGCTGTGGGGAACATGCTTGTAGCGTTGGTCGACGGCGACATCCAGGGCACCCAGTCTGAGCTCGCGCGCAGCGTCGTCATGGTTGAGCTCCACCAGGTGCAGAGACACCGCCGGGTGCTCCGCCGAGAGCGTCCCGAGCGTCTCCGGGATGAGACTTGCCATCACACTGGGCAACGCTCCGACCATGACCCGCCCGGCGGCGTCGCCGGAGGCATCGGAGACGGCATTGGTGGCTCGTTCGATGGCGTCGAAGACTGCCGGGGCATGCTCGACCAGCACCCGGCCGGCCGGGGTCAAGGCCACATTGCGTCCCTGGCGCTCGAGCAGGGCTGTGCCGACTTCTCCCTCGAGAATCGCTATCTGCTGAGAGATCGCCGAGGGGGTGTAGGCGAGGGCCTCGGCGGCGGCCGTGATGGTGCCGCGTTCGGCCACCTCGCGGAGGAACCGGAGCCGCTTTATGTCGAGCATGATCCTTTCAGTGTAGCTACAAGGTCGAGTGAGGATTATTCGATGGACATACACGATCCCGCCGGGAACACTCTCCGGTGAGAGGAGTTGTCGATGGAAATCTTGCTGATCGTGATCGTTCTGGCGCTGTTGGGAATGAGTGCCATCCTGGCGGGAGCCGACAGCCGTGACGGTGCGGACTGGCACCGAGCGTCAACCGCCGATCAACCCGGCCATGGCGCTTCGGTGTCGATGTCCCCGACGAAGTCGGGTAAACCGGTGTGATTCATGGCCTGGCGGGCACCTAGCCCTTCTCCGAGGTGGAACCAGTAGTGATAAGTGTTGCGGAGCAGGAAGGTGCCCACATTGGAGAACCCCTCGGCCAACGGTCGGGTGAGCCGGTCTTCGTCCAGGGCATCGAGCCAATCGTCCGCGGCAGTGATCACCTGACCCCAGATCTCCCACATCTCGGCGATGG
>DATHSX010000509.1:0-1508 GCA_035463935.1 Acidimicrobiia bacterium
TGCCCCCCACCGATCAGCCAGGACCTTCAATCCGGCCAGATCCTCTCCGGCGCCGTAGCGGTTGGGTTGCGAGACCACCAGCCCGCGAGGAAAAGGCGGTTCGCCCACCCATACCGTCCTGCCCCCCACCACCGGATGACGATCGTCCACCTCTAAGGCTGCCAGCCGATCGGAGACGGCTGGGGATACCCAGGAGAGGGCGGGGAGAAGAGTGCTCAGCCGGAAGGGCGTATGGATGTCCGGTGGTGGGGGGAGAAGGCGGCCCGAAAAGTCGGCCGTCACGTCCGATAGAAGGGCAGCTCGGCCGGGGCCGCGCCCTCCCAGGTGCCACGGATCTCCACCTCCAGAGGCCCCGAAGCGGCCGGGTCCAGGTAGCCCAGACCGATCCCACACTCGAGCATGGGGCTGAAGTTTCCCGAGGTGACCTGCCCCATCGATTCACCTCGCCTCACCCGGTAACCATGACGCGGTATTTTTCGCCCCTCGGTGGTGAAGGCAATGAGACGTCGCCGGAGGGCGGAGAGGCGGGCTTGTTCCAGGGCCTGCCTCCCGGTGAATTCGTGGTCCCAGGCGATCGCAAACTCGAGCCCGGCCTCCAGCGGGGTCGTCTCTCGATCGAAATCCTGCCCGGCAAGCAGCAGTCCCGCCTCGAGGCGCAGCGTGTCCCGAGCTCCCAACCCGCAGGCCACCACCCCCCGCGCCGTCAGGGCTCGCACCGCCGAGCCGACGGTGGACGGGTCACCGACCAGTTCTCCCCCCCTTTCGCCGGTGTAGCCGGTCCCGGCCAGGTGGATCGTTCCCCCGACCCGGGTGGCGAGATACGTGCGGAAACGTTTCGGAGCGATCCCGAGGATGTCCTCGATGAGGCCGGGTGCCGCCGGGCCTTGGACCGCGACCATGGCCGTCGTGGCCCTTAGATCCTCGATGTGGACCTGAGGGGCGAATGCGGCGAATCGGGCCATGACCTGGTCATGAGTGGAGGCGTTGGGAAGCACCCAGTAATGCTCCTCGTCCCATTGCCAGACGAGCAGGTCGTCATCGATTCCCCCTGCCTGGTTGAGCAGCAGGGCGTACTGGGTCCGGCCTGGTTCGATCAGGGCCACGTCGTTGGAGAGGAGACCCTGAAGAGCCGCCATCGCCCCGCGGCCTTCCCATCGAAACCTCCCCAGGTGGGACACATCGAACCATCCCGCCGACGCCCGGACTGCTTTGTGCTCGGCCAGGACTGATTGGTACTGGAGCGGCATTTCCCAGCCCCCAAAGTCGACCAGCCGCGCCCCGTGCTCCGCGTTGAGGTCGTGAAGAGGCGACCTGTTCATCCGGTTCGGTCACCCAATCCTGGTCTCTACACCTCGACGATCGAGTCGCGTCACCATCGGGGGGCCGGGGATGCGGGTGGGGAAAGCGGGAGAGATGAGGTTTTCTGGTTCCTCCAGCCCGTACTTCTCCACTAGATGGAGGTAGTCGCGCTGGTACAGGATCTTGCAATTCACTCCCGGATAGAGCTG
>DATHSX010000510.1:0-1903 GCA_035463935.1 Acidimicrobiia bacterium
CTATCAGTTCGAAGGCATCGAGGTGACCGAACTCACTGACGCCGAACGGGCGGGCCTCCGGAGTAGGTACATCGGCTTTGTCTTCCAGTCGTTCCATCTGATGTCTCATCGATCGGTCATGGAGAATGTCATGCTGGCCGAGGTCTATCGCAACGAGGAGATCACGGGCAGGAAGGAACGAGCGGCAGAGGCTCTGGCCAGGGTGGGGCTCAGTCATCGTGCCGATTTCCTCCCCACCCACCTGTCGGGAGGGGAGAGCCAGCGGGTGGCCATTGCCCGGGCGCTGATCGGGTCTCCCCACCTGGTCCTATCCGACGAGCCAACCGGCAATCTCGACTCGACCACCACCGCACAGATCCTCGACTTGTTCGCCGAGCTCAATCGGGACGGGGTAACCATCGTCATGATCACCCACGACCATGACGTGGCCGCGCGTGCCGGCCGCCAGGTCACGATCGCCGATGGCCGTTTGATGAGAGCCGCATGAGCGCCCCGGATTTCGTCGTTGGCGAAATGGACAGACCCGCTCCGGTTCCGTCACCTCGGCGGCAGCTGGCTGTTCTGCTCGACGAGGGCGGGCGACCGGCGCGGGCGCGGATGTCGGCAAGAGATCTCGCCAATGAGGCGTTCGCTGGCCTGTTCTCACGGCCAGGCCGGATGATGCTCACCGTGCTGGGCACGGTGGTCGGAATGACCGCCCTGGTGGCGACCCTCGGCCTGTCCCGCACCGCGAACAACCGGATTGTCGGGCGCTTCGACGAACTAGTGGCGACCGAGATCGTCGTGACTCCCCGCCAGACCGCGGTCAGCGCCGGCGCCGCCCTTCCCTGGGATGCCCCCGAGCGGCTGCAGCGGCTGAACGGCGTGGTGGCGGCGGGAAACGTCAGCGCCGTCCGGCTTGGCGACAAGCTCGTCCGTACTTCTCCGATCAGCGACCCCACCCAGCAGACCCAATTCCAGCTGTCGGTTCACGCCCTTTCCCCGGGGGCGTTCGAGGCAGTCCGCGCCGACCTGCGCTCGGGCCGTGTGCTCGACCAGGGCCAGTCAGATCGAGCCGAGCGGGTGGCAGTCCTCGGACCGACGGCCGCACTCCGGCTGGGCCTCAACAGTGTCGAGCATCTGCCCGCGATCACGATCGGCGATGACCTCTACCTGGTGGTCGGCATCCTGACCGATGTCGCCCGACAGCCCGATCTGCTCGGTTCGGTGATGATCCCGGAGGGGACCGCCCGCCGCGACTTCCAGCTCACCGGTCCCCAACTGGTGGTCGTCGAAACCGAACTAGGGGCCAATTCGCTGATCGCCAAGCAGATACCCCTGGCGCTACGCCCCGACGACCCTCGTGCGCTGAAGGTGGCTTCGCCACCGGAGCCGAAGCGGGTCCGGGAGGCCGTCCAGAGCGATCTCGACCTTCTCTTCTTGATGCTGGGCGGGGTGGCGCTTCTGGTCGGCGCTATCGGCATCGCCAACGTAACGCTGGTGTCGGTGATGGAACGCACGGGCGAGATCGGGCTCAGGCGCGCCCTCGGCGCGACCCGTCGCCATATCGCCACCCAGTTCCTGCTCGAGAGCAGCGTCATGGGGATTGTGGGCGGTCTGCTGGGAGCCAGCATCGGCACCCTCATCGTCGTGGCGGTGTCGGCGGTCCAGCAGTGGACTCCGGTCCTGGACCTGCTGGCACCGCTCGGTGCCCCGCTCCTCGGTGGCCTCACCGGTTTCCTGGCCGGTTCCTACCCGGCCATGCGGGCCGCCCGGATGGAGCCGGTGGAGGCGCTCCGCTCCGGCACCTGACGACTCGTCCGAAGACCTTCTTCTCCGCGGTTATGGGTCGGGAGAATCAAACGAGCAGAGATCACGAAAAAAAACGGTTTTAGACCTTTGCAGTGACCGCTCGTTCGTATAG
>DATHSX010000511.1:0-4455 GCA_035463935.1 Acidimicrobiia bacterium
CACGTTGTCGATGTAGTGGCGATTCCAGACCGGTTCCAGCAGCGCATTGGCGAACCGGAACACGAGGAGGTTGAGCACCGGCTCCTTGCCAAGGAAGTGATCGATCCGGTAGATACTCCGTTCTTGGTAGCGCTCGTGGAGTATGCGGTTGAGCTCGCGGGCCGATGCCAGGTCCCTGCCGAACGGCTTCTCCACAACCACCCGACCTCGGTTGAGGCCCACCCGGGCCAGGCTTTCGATCACCACCGGAAACAGGGCCGGGGGTATCGCCAGGTAGGCGACCGGCATCCGCGCCGAACCAACTCGGGCCGCCACCCGCTCCAACAGCCCGGGGTCCTCGTAACGCCCGGATACATAATGCAGACGGGAGGCGAGCCGCGCGAAGACTTCCTCATCGATTTTGCGGCCGGCGTCCTCGAGCGACTCTCGCGCCCGGCGCCGGAGATCGTCGTCGGTCCAGGCGGACGACGCCACTCCTACTACGGGCATCTCCAGGCGTCCCTTGGTGGTGAGGTCATAAAGAGCCGGAAAGAGCTTCTTCCGGGCCAGGTCACCTGACACTCCGAAGAGGAGGAGGGCGTCGGCTTGCACTAACCGCCTGCCGGGATCTCGAGGTGACCGCCGAACTGATGTCGCATCGCCGACAAGGCCCGATCAGCAAAGTCCCCCTCGTCCCGGGACGAAAACCGCTGGTAGAGGGCCGAGGCGATCACCGGGGCGGGGACGCCCAGATCGACGGCGGTCTGCACCGTCCAGCGGCCTTCGCCTGAATCGGAGACGTGCCCGGGGTAACCCGCCAGATTGGGATCGATCGCGAGCGCGGCGACCGTGAGGTCGAGCAGCCACGACGTGACCACGCTCCCCCGCCGCCACACCTCGGTTACCGCGGCGACGTCAAAGTCATAGCGATAGCGATCGGGATTGCGAAGAAAAGAGGTCGCGGCGTCCTGGCCCCGCCGTTCGGCCCCGAGGCCGGCCCTGTCCAAAATCGCCAGGCCCTCGGCGTAAGCGGCCATCAGACCGTACTCGATGCCGTTATGGACCATCTTGACAAAATGGCCGGCCCCCGCCGGTCCGCAATGCAGGTACCCATCTTCACCGGGGCGTAGGGGCCCTTCATTCCCGGGGGTGCGGGGAGCAGCCTCGACCCCGGGAGCCAGGGCCTGCCAGAGCGGCCCCAGTCGGGCGACGACTGCTGCGTCGCCACCGATCATGAGACAGAAGCCACGTTCCAGTCCGTGCACTCCGCCGCTCGTGCCCACGTCCAGGTAATGAATGCCCCGCGCACCCAGGCGCCGGGCGCGCTCGACGTCGACTTCGAAGTAGCTGTTGCCTCCATCGATGAGCACATCGTCGGGAGCCAGGACGGGTAACAGTCCCTCGATCGTCGCATCGACGAAAGCGGCCGGGATCATTATCCAGATCGTGCGGGGAGGAGTCAGGGAGCCCGCGAGCCTGTCGAGGGAGTCGGTCGGCGTGGCACCCTCCGCGGCCAGCTGGCTTACCGCCTCGGCGCTCAGGTCGTATACGACGCACTCATGCCCCGATCTCATCAGTCGGCGCACCAGGTTCGCCCCCATGCGCCCCAGTCCGACCATCCCTACCTGCATACCAACCGCAACCTAATGCGGTGGGTGAAGTTGTACCCGAGGATCCGCGTTCCGATTCGGCACTCAGGCGATCGTGCCCGGTTCGGCGGGCACCTCGGGAACGTCCTGGTACCAGCTGAACATGTATTCGGGCTGATCGAGAGCACGGGAGAAGTCACCCAACCGCAACGGCCGGAAGGTGTCGCACATCACCGCCAGTTCATGGGTGGCAGTCGCCCCCAGCGCTTTCTCGGCCAGCCCCGGTTGGGGGCCGTGCGGTATTCCGGAGGGATGAAGGGTGATGGAACCCACTTCGATTCCCTTGCGGCTCTCGAAGTTGCCGGAGACGTAGTAGATCATCTCGTCTGACTGGAGATTGGAGTGGTTGTATGGAATGGGCACCGCCTGGGGGTCCCACTCCAAGCGGCGGGGGCAGAACGAGCAGATCACGAACCCGGGACCCTCGAAGGTCTGATGGGCTGGAGGCGGTTGATGGAGCCGGCCCGATTTGGGCTCGAAGTCGGCCACGTTGAAGGTCCACGGGTACACATATCCATCCCAGCCGACCACGTTGAACGGGTGGTAGTCGAGCACGTAGCGCTGATGTCCTCCCCGCACTCGCACCGTGACCTCGAACTCGCCGGCTTCGGCATGCGTCTTCAGCTCTGTCGGACCATGCAGATCGCGGTGGTAATAGGGAGCATGCTCCAGGAGGTTGCCGTACTCGTTGCGATACCTCCGGGGTATTTCGATCTGGCCGGGGCTTACGAATGCCAACAACCGGTGAGGACCGACTCCTGCCAGCCGGTAGGTGGTGCCCCGGGGAATGACGACGTAGTCCCCCGCCCGGTAGGGCAGGTCGCCGAAAATCGACTCCACCACTCCGGTGCCCTCATGGATGAAGAGCACCTCGTCGCCTTCGCCATTCCGGTAGTAGCCGTCTCCGGTGCCGGCAAGCCGGCCGATCCAGATCTCGACGTCGTCGTTCCACATGAGCAACCGCCGGCCGGTCACAAGGTCACCCTCCACGGGGAGGGCGGCGGTGTTGAAGAGATGGTGCTGGTGCTGCTCGGGGACCCATTCCCTCTTCTCGATGGGCGTGAATCCACCCAGCGCCTTCACCCGGCAGGGGGTTTGCAGGTGGTAGAGAATCGAGTAGTTCCCGGAGAAGCCCTCCATCCCCATCACCTGTTCGGTCAGAAGCGTCCCCTCTTGCCAGAGCTGGGTGTGCCGCTTCGGCGGGACCTCACCAAGTCGCATGTAGACAGGCATTGGGGCCAACCTAATGGCGAAAAGCCCCTCCCGGCGCCGGGCCGCTGCGATCGTTTCGCCCGGGCGCGACCCTAGAGGTGCTTGCCTGCCTCTCGCCGGCTCAGACCCGAGAGCCTGTCGCCGTACCGAGCGAGGAACGTGCGCACCGACTCCGGGTCGGTCCTGGCGTAGTCCCGCAGAGCCCACCCTATGGCCTTGCGGATGAAGAACTCCTTTTCGGCGGCCCGGCGAAGACAGAAGTCGAACAGCATGACATGGTCGGTGCGGGCCTTGTGACCGTTCTGGCAGATCAGGGCCGCGCGGCGCAGCCACAAGTCTTCGTCATCGATCCAATCCTCCAGAACCGGGCGCATTCGCCGGGGATCGTCGAGGACCACCTTGCCGACTATGGGCGACGCCACCCCATCGACCAGGTCCCACCACGCTCCCTCCACGATCATTCGCCGATAAAGGTCGACCTGATCAAAGGTGACATGCCTCTTGAAGGCCCAGGCGTAGCCGACGGCCAGATACTTCTCTTCTCGGTGAGCAAGCCGCCAGAGGGTCAGCACATTCTGCCGGTATTCGCCATCGTCCACAGGAGGAAATCGCTTCTTCACCTCCCGGGCGATAGGTGCGCGAGCGGGAGTTGCAACACCGTAGAAGGGCATGTCCGTTTTCATATAGGCGGCCATCTGGATCGCCCGGTCCGGATCGGCCAGAGCCGCCAGCTCGGACTGGACGAAGGTCACGAGCGCTTCGGCCACCTCAGGCCAGGGCGACCAGTTCGAGCAGAGATTCGTCGAAGTACACGATCCGTCCCTCTGGCATCATGAGGGCCCGTTCGGGCTGCAGGGACGCAACGAAATCGGTGTCGTGGCTGACCACCACGATTGTTCCCTGATACTGCTCCAGGGCGGCCAGCAGCGACTCCTTGGCCTGAGGATCGAGGTTGTTGGTGGGCTCGTCCAGCAGCAAGACGTTGGGCCCCGCCAGCACCACCATGGCCAGGGCCAGCTTGGTCTTCTCGCCGCCGGAGAGACTGGCGGCGTCCTGATCGATCTTGTCGGCCAACAGGAAGTGCCCGAGGAGCGTGCGGAGTTGCAGGTCGGGCTGATCCGACACGGCCCGTACATGGTCGAGGACCGTTACTCCGGATTGGATCTGCTCGTGTTCCTGGGCGTAATAGCCAAGAGAGGCATTGTGACCGAGCCTGACCTCGCCCAAGTCGGGTGTTTCGACCCCAGCCAGGATTCGCAGCAGCGTGGTCTTGCCAGCCCCATTGAGGCCCATGATGATCAGCCGCTCTCCCCTCGTGAGGTCCACATCGACATCTACAAACACCAGGTTGTCACCAAAGCTCTTGGCGAGACCCGACCCGGTCAGGGGCGTGAGACCCGACGGCCGGGGCTGCGGGAAGCGCACCGCCACCGACTTGCCTGTTCGGCGTACCTCCACGAGGTCTCTCTTCATCCGCTCCACCCGCGTCTCCATAGCCCGGGCCACCTTGGCCATCTTCTCGGTGGTTCCCTTGAAGCGGCGGATGTTGAACTCGAGGCGATCAATTACCTCATCCTGATGCCGGCGCTCACGCTCGCGTTGCTCCCTACGTCGT
>DATHSX010000512.1:0-1681 GCA_035463935.1 Acidimicrobiia bacterium
TGGACCTCTTTCGCCGTTTCGAATTGCCGCTGGTCCCGGTGCTGGCGCGGATGGAGCATGTCGGGATCGGGGTCGACCGGCCCTATCTGGAGGGCCTGGGCGACGAGCTGCGGAGCCGGCTTTCCGAGCTAGAGCGACGCATCCATCAGGAAGCGGGGGAGCCGTTCAACGTCAACTCCACCAACCAGCTGCGGGAGGTGCTCTACGACAAGCTGCGGCTCCCGGTGCTCAAGAAGACTTCGACCGGCGCCCCCTCCACCGACGCCTCGGTCCTGGAGAAGCTGGCCGAGTCGCATCCCATCGTGGCGCACCTCCTCAACTACCGCGAGCTGGAGAAGCTGCGCTCCACCTATGTCGACGGATATCTGCCCCTGATCACCAGGGAGGGCCGGATCCACACCCGCTTCAATCAGATGGCCGCCACGACGGGGAGGCTCTCCTCGGACACCCCCAACCTGCAGAACATCCCGGTCCGGTCGGAAACGGGAAAGACCGTGCGCCGGGCCTTCGTGCCCCGCCCCGGATGGACCTTCCTGGTGGCCGACTACAGCCAGATCGAACTGCGAGTGCTGGCCCACATGAGCCACGACCCGGGACTGGTCGAGGCCTTTGCCTCCGACTCCGACATTCATACCGCCACCGCCGCCCGGGTCTTCTCGGTCCCGCCCGGGCAGGTGACGTCCGAGATGCGGCGGCGGGCCAAGACCATCAACTTCGGCCTGCTCTACGGGATGGAGGCATTCGGTTTGGCCGACCGGCTGGGCATAACCCGGGATGAGGCCCGTCGTCACATCGACGAGTACTTCGCCCAGTTTCCCGCCGTCAAAGCGTTCATGGACGGCGTGGTCACCCTGGCCCGCAACCAGGGTTACACCACCACCCTCTTTGGGCGGCGCCGCTACCTGCCCGAGTTGAAGAGCGACAACTTCCGGATCCGCCAGATGGGCGAGCGAATGGCGCTCAACGCCCCGGTGCAGGGGACGGCCGCCGACATCATCAAACGGGCCATGATCGACCTAGACGCCGAGCTGACTCGCCGGGAGATGGCCACCACCCTGCTTCTCCAGATACACGACGAGCTAATCCTGGAAACCCCGCCTGAGGAACTGGTGGCCGCCACGGAACTGATCAGGCGGGTGATGGAACAAGTGGTCACGCTGGCCGTGCCCTTGCGGGTAGACATCTCGACGGGCGCGAATTTGGCCGAGGTCAAGTAAAAACGAATTTGGCCGAGGTCAAGTAAAAGGCGTCGGGGGTCCGTCAGCTTCGCCAATCATCAGGATCCCAGCTCGCGTCCACGCCGGGCCACCGCCCCGTCCCTTCGCTCCGGTCGAGGAGGCTTCGGTCGCTGGGTTCCTCCGCCGGCCGATGGGCCGGGGCGTCTCCGCGCTATCTAATTCATTCCCACGTGACGTTCTGGTAGGGTTCTGGTGCCTCAGCCGGTTGCCTGGTTGAGAGCAAATCCCTTTGGAGGTCGAAACACCCACTCATGTCCACTGACACCGACAACGCGCCGTCCGCGCCGGCGCCTGATGACCCCATAGCCGAAACGTCCGTTTCGGTTGAGCCGAGTCCTGAAGCTGAAGCGCCCCAGGACGAAGTCGCCGAGACCGTCAACCCCGCCGCCGAGCGGACGGTGATAGTCCCCCCCAGCGTGGAATCCCTGCCCGACGACTTCGGT
>DATHSX010000513.1:0-8019 GCA_035463935.1 Acidimicrobiia bacterium
CTCCACCTCGGCGGTGATGGACCGCTCCTCCGCTCCGAAGTTCGACACTTGCAGGAAGGCGCGGGCATTGCCTTCGGTGGTGGGCTCCAGCGACCAGGCGGTTATGGCCAGGTTGGGACCGAAGTCATCGAAGCGGACGAACTCGGCCCCGACCACCGGCTCTTCGGGCAGAGGCGCATCCCCACCGTCGGAGAAGATGAGAATGCTGGTCGGTCGGTCCGGAGTGGCCAGGCCGCGGGCGAGGCCCAGCGCTCCGGAGAGGTCCGCCCGGCCGCCGGTGACCTCGAGGGACTCGATGGCGGCGGTGACCAGCTCCGGATCCCGAGCGAACGCCGCCAGAACGGCCGGCACCGGGCCGGCCTCGACCACCGAAACCTGGTTCGTCTCGGAGAGGTCGGTGATGAGCTGCAAGGCGCGGCTTCGGGCGTTCTCCAGCCGGCCGGCCAACGCCATCGACCCGGAGGTGTCGAACACGAAGACCGTGTGCGGGCCAAGGAGGGTCTGCTGGGTATAGAAGGGTCGGGCCAGGGTGAGAACGAAGCCGGCCAGAACCAGCAACTGGAGCAGCAACAGCGGGGTGATACGTAGCTTCTGCCAGGGCACCGCCGACGAGACCGGCACCTCGGCTTGTTCCCAGAGGAGAGTGCTGGCGATCTCGACTCGGGGCCGGCGCGACCGCAACATGTAGAGGACGATCAGCGGTCCCGCCAACGCGGCTAGCCCGAAGGCGGCCGGAATCAAAAAGCTCACAGATGGGACCTCACGACACTGCCTCGGCCCTGGCCAGGGCGGACAGCACCTGGTCGGCGGCACCGTCGCGGGCGGGAACGAGCACGTAGTCGAGACCGGCCCGGCGCGCTCGACCCGAGGCTTCGGCCGCGAAAGCCTCGAGCGCGGCCCGATAACGCGCCAAGGCCTCCCCCGAGGCGGACACCGCCACTTCCGCCCCGGTCTCAGCGTCGGCCAGGCGCAGGTCGCCGGTCAGCTGAGGATCGATCTCCTCCTCGCCCAGGATGTGCAGAACGACGCCCCCCGCCCCCAACCCCAGTCCGTCGACGCCGGCCCGCCAGTCGGGGGTGAGGAGGTCGGATAAGAGCACGATCGATCCGCGGTCCGGACCTCCCCCGGCCAGGCGGCGCAGGGCAGGAGCGAGAGGTGCCCCGCCGGTGGCGGTCAGACCCTCGAGCCAGGATTCCAGGTACGGCCAGCGCGAGAGATGTCGTCCCGAGGGACCCAGCAGGGTGGACTGCCTGCCCGGGCCGGACCGCCCCCTTTCCTGGCCCCCGGGCACGGCTACGAGGTGCACCCGATCGCCTCCGGCCAGTCCGAGGTAGGCCATCATGGCCGCCAGCACCTTCGCCACCTCCAGCTTGCGATAGAACCCCATCGAGGCGGAGGTGTCGACGACGATGCGCAGGGGTAGCTCCTCCTCTGCCTCGAACTGGCGGACCAGCAGCACCCCCAGCCGGGCCCAGAGGTTGTGGTCGATTCGGCGGAAGTCGTCACCCGGCACATACTCCCGGTAGTCGGCGAAGTCGAGACTCTCACCCTTGTGACGTGACGAGTGCCGTCCGGCCCATTGGGCACTCACCCGACGCCGCGAGCTGATCGACAGCCTCTCCAGGCGGGCCCGCAGCTCGGCGCTCAGAAGCACGGTTCGTTCCGCATGCTGCTGGCCGTCACTCGGCGACAGGAGCGGAGTGCGCGCCGAGCACGTCCTCGATGATCTGGTCGGGGCGGATCCCGTCCGCCATGGCCTCATAACCGAGTACCAATCGGTGCCGGAGCGCCATCCGCGCCACCTTCCACAGATCTTCGGTCGCCAGATTGGGGCGGCCATCCATCAACGCGAAGCACTTGCCACCGAGGATCATCGCCTGGGCGCCGCGGGGGCTCGCCCCGAACCGCACGTAGCCCCGCACCAACTCGGGAGCCAGGGGGCTGTCGGGATGGGTGGCCTCTACCAGGGTGACGGCATACCGGAGTAGATGAGAGGCGGCCGGAAGGTCACGGACCATGGCCGACATCTCCACGATCGCGGACCCGTCGAGGACCGCTTCCGGTCGCGCTTCTTCGCCCGTGGTGGTGCGGCGGAGGATTTCGATCATCTCGTCGCCCGAAGGGAAGGGGACCAGTGCTTTGAACAGAAACCTATCGAGCTGGGCCTCGGGCAGGGGATAGGTCCCTTCCTGCTCGATCGGGTTCTGGGTGGCCATCACCAGGAAGGGCCGGGGCAGCAGATGAGTCTCGCCTCCCAGCGTCACCCGCTTTTCCTGCATCGCTTCGAGCAGGGCCGACTGCGTCTTCGGAGTTGCCCGGTTGATCTCGTCGGCCAGAACCAGGTTGGCAAAGATCGGACCTTCGTGGAACTTGAATTCGTTTCCGGCGAGGACCTTGGTGCCAAGGATGTCGGCCGGCATGAGATCGGGGGTGAACTGGACTCGTCCGAACTCAACGTCGAGAACCTGTCCCAGGGTGGCCAGCAGCTTGGTCTTACCGAGACCGGGCACCCCCTCGAGGAGCACATGGCCCTCGCACAGCGTGGCGGTGAGCACCGTATCGACCAGCTCCTGCTGGCCGACGATTACCTTTCCGATCTCGGTGCGGGCAGCCGTGAGCAGAGCCGCAAATTCCTGGGGTGTCATGGTTCCAACTCCGTGAAGTAGAGGCGGACGAGTTCCTGCAAACCCGCCGGGATCACCATCCGATCGAGCGAGTCCAAGGCCGTGTCCCGGTAGGCAGCGAAGTTGTCGGTGTAGCTCTGCAGGGGAAGGTTCTCCAATCCTGCACCGGCCGTGGTGCCGACTGGCTCGCCCGTACTGGTTCCGTCCGCGAGGTCTACTCGAATCTGGTCTCCCAACCCAGCCGCTACCGGATCGAAGACCTGGGACCGGGCAGGGTCGCGCGCCGGATCATCATCTCCCTGACCGGAGCCAGCCGTCCCCGATCCCGTCCCACCCGAGGTCGACCCGGTGCCGCTCTGTCCGCCGGCCCCCTGGCCTCCACCACCCCCACCCGCGCCCTGACCACTCCCTTGACCCTGACCCTGACCCTGGCCTTCACCTTCTCCCTGGCCCTGGCCTTCACCCTGGCCCTGGCCGGAGGACCGGGCATCTCCCAGGCGAGTCTGGGCGTCACGCACCGCGGCCTGGGCCCCGGCCCGGGCGACGGCCTCGGCCACCTCCGCCGCTGCCCGGTCGATTTCGGCCGCAGCACGGTTCAAAGCGTCGGCCGCGTCGCTGATGTCAGCCCGTTGCCCGCCGGCTAGCCGCACCGCCGAAGCCGCTGCCTCCAGCGCCTCGGCGAGGCCCTCGTCGATCCCGGCGAGGTCCCCGGCCCTGGCCTCCAATTCGCGGGCGGCAGCGATCATGGCTGCGGGCGACATCGTCGGAAGTGCCCCGGCCAGGGTGCGGAGTTGTTCGGCTGCAGTGGTGCCTTCAGCTAGGGGGCTTTGGTCGAGGCGCCGCTCCAAGCCCGCCAAGGCGGTACGCCTGGCCAGGTCGGCGGGATCCGCCTGGGCAGCCAACTCCTGGCGCGCTTCGCCTAATTGCGATATCGCCTGCTCGAGGCTCTGGGCCCTGGCCAGTTCCTCGAGCAGGCGCTCGATGGTGTCGCGGACCTCCTCGGGAGCTTCGGCGGTTTCTTCGCCGAGCCGCTCGATCTCGTCGGCGATGAGGTCCAACTCGGCCTGCCGACGGGCGAGGGCCACATCGGACCTGGATGGAACCACGGCGAGCACCAGCACCGCAGCCAGTGCCACCGCCGTCAGGCGGGGTAGGGCGCCCCTTGGTGCCATCCGGCCGAATCCATCCAGGGTGCGGCCGGCCGCCCAGGCCGAGGCCGCTTCGACCTGGCGAGCCTCATGAGCGTTAAGTTGGGACCGGCGGCTCAACTCCAACGCCGTTGAAACCCGGTCATAGCCCCCCAGGCGTCGATCGGTGGCCAGGGCCGCCCGCATCGGGGTGGCCCGGCGAACCAGCGCCAACACCAGGGCAACGGGGATCGACCCGGCAATGGCGCCAACGGCGACCGGCTCGGCCCAGGGCAACAACACCACCCGCCCCAGCGCTACCAGGATCGCCGCCAGCCCCGCGGCAAGACCCACCGCCAGCACCAGCAGATGAACGGCGCCGGCCGCCAGCAACCACCGGCGGGCAGCCGCTACCAGCCGGCGGATGGGGACCGGAGCCCGGGCCTCAGCCGGGGACATGGCGGTAACGCTTCAGGCGGAACGGACGGGCGGCCGGGGCTCGCACGATTCGGGCGGACCGCATCAGGGCAAGCGCGGTGATCACCAGGTAGATGATTGCGGTGCGAAGCCACACCGGTCCCCGGCGCAGGCGGACGAGCTGGCGGGCCTGTTCGTCTAGAACCACGCCACCGGCGGGCACTGGGAAGCCTCCCAGCATGCTCCCCGAAATGCCCTGACGGGCATAGAGAAGTGCATCGATGGCGGTGAACGGGGTGAATTGGCCTTCGTTGCGAATCGAGAGAGGGGTCTGCACGGCATCGACCATCGCCACATAAGGGTTGAGCCAGGAGCTGTAGACCTCTCGTCCCCGCGCCGGGACGATGGCGCCCCCCGAGCCCCGGACCAGCAGCAGCTCGGCCAGAAGCATGGCGATCGTGAAGAAGGCGACTATGAAGGAGAACACATAGGAACCGGCCACCGCACCCCGGCTCGACCTGGCTCTCGCCGATATGAGAAGCGAGACGCTCCCGATCATTACGGCTGTCAACAGCATCACTGCGAGCGCCCCCAACACATCGCCGAACGACATGCCACCGAAAAGGAGGGGAAGCGCCATGATGGGCGCAACCGCGATCAGCAAGAGCGAGAAGTACGAGAGCGACGACGTGAGTTTGCCCAGGATCAGCTGCAGCGGGGAGAGCTGCGTCACTTGGAGAAGGCTCAGGGTTTGCCTTTCCCGCTCGCCCACTATCGACAGACTGGTTATCCCGGGGACGACCATGACTACTGCCGTCATCATCAACAGCGCCAAAGCCTGAAACAAGAACCGGCCCATGAATCCGGTGGCTACCAGCCTTCCCATCCCGAAGACGCCGTTGGCCACTTGCTGGCTCACCAGATAGACCACGTAGCCAATCAGGCCGATGCCGAGCGTCCAGCCGAAAATGAACCAGGGCGCCCGCCTGGTCCGGAATCGTTCGAGGATCTCCCGGGAGAGGACCGGATTCATTGCGAATCCTCCCCGCCGGTGATTTGCAGGAACAATTCCTCGAGGCCGGCCGCCTCCACCCTCCACTCGGCCACCTCTGCTCCCGTGGCCAAGACCAGGCCCAGCAACCGGGCCGAGTCGTGATCGTCACCGACCAGAACGAAGCGGACTCTGCCCGTCTCCACCTCGACCTCGGAGACGGACGCCTCGGCTGCAATCAGTTGACTCACCTCGTCCACCCGGTCGTCGGGGATGCGCACGGTCACCCGTCGATTGGAGGTCAAAGCCTGGCGGATCTGCTCGAGATTGCCGTGGGCCTTCACCCTCCCCTGGTCGACGACTGCCAGATGGGAGCAGATGCCCTCCAATTCGGAAAGGATGTGGGAGGAGATGATCACGGTCTTGCCCATCCGAGCCAGCTCAGCGATCAGCTCTCGCAGTTGCACCCGTGCCCGCGGATCGAGCCCGGAGGCGGGCTCGTCAAGCACGAGGAGTTGAGGATCGTGAACCAGGGAGCGGGCCAATGACAGTCGCTGCTTCATGCCCCTGGACAGACTGTTGACGTCTACCTCGGCCTTGTGTTCGAGGTCGACCAGGGCGAGCAGATCGCTGACGACGGCACGGCGGCCGGCCGCCTTGATGCCCGACGCCGCTGCAAAGAAATCGAGATACTCGCGGGCGGTCAGATTCTCATAGAAGCCAAAGAAGTCGGGCATATAGCCGAGGGCCCGGCGAACCCCCTGCGGATCGATCTGCGGATCGACTCCCACCACTTCGACCTTGCCGGCATCCCGGGAGAGAAGCGTGCTGATTACAAGCATGGAGGTGGTCTTGCCCGCACCATTGGGTCCGATCAGACCGAACACCGAGCCTTCCGGGACTTCGAGGTCGATGCCGGCCAGGGCCTTGACTGACCCGTAGCTCTTCTCAACTCCGCTCAGGGTGGCGATCACGAGCCCCACTCCAGCGTGAAGGCGTAGGGAGTCATCGGCACCTCGACGAATCGATCGGGGTTGTCCTCGACGAAAGCGCGGGCCCGGACCATCACCTCACCGCGGGCGCTCCGATAGAGGTCCATATCGAGGGTGTCGCCCCGTTCTACTTCGTCGTAAGCACCCGTCTCCCAGTTATAGGCGTCGAGACGTTCTGGGAGCTCACCGAAGACGTTGCTCACTTGAAGGTTGGGATCCCCGCGGGGAGGATCGTTCAGATCCCAGCCCACCGTCATCTCGTCGCTGGAGACCGAAAGGTACCCGGGCCCGAAGTCGATCCAGGTGGCGTCGCCGGTGTCAAGCAAGTGACCGGTGATACCGCCCGTTTGGCCCTGACTGGTCGCCGCATCGATGGGGATCACCAGCAAGGCCGTACCCGACACGAGGGTGGGCCGCCCGTCGAGTTCCACCTCGATAGTGAGCTGATCGGTGAACCCGAAGAAGTAGCTGTCACGCTCATCGAGCAGTGCTGTTGCCGTGTACCCGAGGGGACTGAGCTTGTTCCAGATGAAGGGATCGTTCCACAGCTGACGCGCCTGAATCACGGCGTCGCCCACCGTCCCGAACTCGTTCATGCCGGATTGGCCGGGCACAACTGCCGCCTGTCCACTCCTCCCCGGGGACAGCGCCTCGGGCGACACCGTCGCCCGTCCCCGGGAAACGATTCCCCAGGCCCAGTACTCGAGGTCCGTGTCGTTGCGGACATCAACCACGAGCCGGGCCCCCTCGCGGGACGCGTCGACGTCGGGAGCCCCAATCGACGCGGCTTCCCAGGCCGCCTGGACTCCTGCCACGCCGAGTTGTTCGAGTCTGAAGCGGAACCCCCCGTCGCCATCGGTCGTGGCCACCGCAGGGATGATCGGAAACCCGCCTGCCAGCTCGGGGCTGATGGATCCGGGATAGGAGAGCCACTCCGGGGGGACCGCGATCGACTTGTCGCCCCCGGTCCCCGCAGCCACCGCCACGGCGGTCCGGGCGGGCGCTCCGGCCGGGGTCGTCATGATGACGGTGGCGTGGTTGACCAGGGTCGTCTCGAGCCGCTGACGACCGAGCAGCCAGAAACCGCCTACGGCGACGATAGAAAGGACCGGCACCGTCACCCAGGCCAGCTCGCGCCGTCCCAACTTTCGGAGGACGAGGAAGTTGAGCGGCCCCACGACCACCGCATACCCGATCACGGCTGCGAACAGCCAGGGGATGGCTGGTATCCGCTGATCTCCGGCATTGGTCGCCGCCTGCATCAGCTGCATGTCCGGGCTCTGCCAGATGTCGCGGGGAGCGAGGTCGAGGGCAGTAGGAGTGATCAGATGAGACCAATCGGCCGAATCGAGTGACCGCAGACCGGTCGCACCGATAACGAGGCCCGACCCCACACGGTAGAAGATCCCCTCGCCGTCGCCGGTTGGCTCGCCGAGCTCCAGGTCCAGCTGCGCCAGCTCATCGGCCGATGCGATTACCCGGCCTCCGGACCGAACCCATTCGCGGGTGGCAGGGGGAAGGGGTGATGCCGGGTCGAGGATCAGGTATCGCGCCGGGTAGGGCCCTCGCTCTAGCACCGTCCCGTCGACCTCGGCGGTGACGATCTCCCCACCCGTCACTCCCACGGTGGCGTCGTCCACGGTGGCCAACACCTCGGCCGACGCCATCACTGCGACCACCGTCTGGTCTTGGGGGGCCCGCAGCTGCACACTCGCGGTGGCGGCCGGGACCTCTGCGCCGGTCGCAAAGAGACGGAGCCGGGTCTGGACCGAGCCGACCGGAGGAGCCAGGCGGACGTTGTAGATCTTCTCCCCGGCCGCCGGCACCTCAACCGGAAGCTGCAGGGTCGCCGTACCCTGGCGGACTTC
>DATHSX010000514.1:0-2882 GCA_035463935.1 Acidimicrobiia bacterium
TCCCCGGGGGCGATCAAGACCTGGGTCAATGGGGCGACCCCGTCCATTTCGTTGGGCACTTTGATGCCGTGGAAATGCACATCGGTGCCCATGGGCAGGTCGTTGTGGACCGCGACCTGGACCTGGTCGCCGACGTCGACCCGAATGGCCGGACCGGGCACCTGGCCGTTGTAGGCCCAGGCCTCGACAACCCGTCCCGGCTCTACCTCCCATTGGGTGAGGGCGACGGTCAGCTCGTAATGCTTGGTACCGTCGGCCAGCACCTCGGGTTCGAGCGGCTGGTTGCCCCGGCCCTGGGTTGGAGCCGGGAATCGGAGGACGCTCTCTTCCATGGCGGCATCCAAGGCGGCGTAGTCGACCGCCTCCCCGCCCTCATGGCCGGCTCCACCCTCTCCCACCGTCAGGGTGGCGCTCATCCCGGCCGACTCGTGGCCCGGAACGGCGCAAATGATGTGATAGGTGCCGTCGCCGAGGTCGCCGAGATCGAGGGCGGCGCGCTCCCCGGGGTTGAGGTCAGGTGTGGCGGGTCCGCCGATCACGGTGAGATTGTGGGGAACGGTGCCGGCGTTCTCCACCTCGAGGACCACCGGGCCCGCCGGCACGGCGAGGTCCCCGGTAATGGCGAACTCGGTCAGGTGGATCTCGGCGACCACTCCGGCTGGATCGGCAGGGGCAGCGGTGGCCGGCGCCCGGGCTGCCACTACCACCGCGGTTACGGCCACGAGCACCCCAATGGCCGAGGCCAGGAGAGTGAGCCGATCGATGACCTTGCCGGACGGTCCGACACCCCGAGAGTCGCGCGGCCCACTCGGTGCGGACCGGTCTGACTCGGAACCGATGCCCCGGGAGCTCATGGGAGAGGACTCGGGGGCGACTCGGGAGCGGCGGGGTAATTCGGCATTGCCACACTTTCGGTTGAGAGAGTTGGCCCTGCTAGGGCAATTGGTCCCGGCCCATTACGGGCCTTTGGGCCCTACCGACCCGACCCCTCTCCACGGCACCATGGGCAAATCTTGTGAAATTAAGCACAAGCTGAGTAGCGGATGGTGTCAAGGAGGACACAGATGGTTACCAAGATCGAACCAGCGGCCATGACGTTTGCACCCGAGAAGACGGGTGTGAAGCGCCGCCGCCTTTTGACGGTGGTCGGAATCCTGGCTCTGGTGGTGGGGATCTTCGCCTTCGCCGGCGGTGTCTTCGGCGCGGTTTACACCTGGAACGTGGCGGCGGCGGAGAACATCACCACTCCCGACGATGCCATCTTCCCCGAGGTCCCCGTGCGCGGACCGTTCTCGATGTACGCGCAGCAGGACATCATTACCCATCATCAGCTGGACAGCACCGACGGGCTCCGGTACGCGGAGATGCCCCGTCAGGTTGCCCAACTCGATGATCAGGGCAACGAAGTGATCGGCGACGATGGGCAGCCCGTGATGATTTCCAACGCCGCCCGGGCCAGCTGGATCACCGCCACGACCCTGACCACAGCCCTCAACCTGGGAATCTTGGCATACGTACTGTCGGCGTTCGCCATCGTGATGGGAGTCACTCTGGTCGCCACCGGATGGACCTTCCTCTCACTGCGGAAGGCGCTCATCGCCTGACCGGGCGAACCCCAAAGAAGAGGCCCCGGCGAAGCCGGGGCCTCTTCTTTTCAATGGCAAGATCGCGACACCAGCAACGCCAGCTACTGGAACGATCCGGGAGGAGGACCCGCCGATGACCATGAATGCGACCGCCTGGGACGCCGGATCACTGGTCACGGCCCGCGTGCCGGTGGCGGAGCCAGAAGAATCCGCCGCCGCGGTCTGGTCTCGCTTGCTGGGAACCAGGTTCGATTCGGTGGACGATGTCGCGGTTTGCCTGAACGGTCGGATCAGGGGAATGGTTCGCATGGAGGATTTGCTCGCCGCTCCCCCTGACACCCTGGTCGCCGACATCATGGATCCCGAGCCCCCGGTGGTTGCCCCCGGCATCGATCGGGAGGTCGTTGCCTGGAAGGCGGTCCAGCATGGGGAGGCAAGCATGGCGGTCGCCGATGAGCAGGGCAGATTCGTCGGTCTTATCCCGGCCAACCGCATGTTGAGTGTGCTGTTGGAGGAGCACGCCGAAGATCTGGCCCGGGTAAGCGGATACTTGCACAGAGCCGCCGCTGCCAGGAGCGCGACTGAAGAACCAGTCGGACGACGCTACATCCACCGGCTGCCGTGGCTGCTACTCGGGCTGGCCGGCAGTGCCGTGGCGGCGGTGATCGTGGCCCGCTTCGAAGCGCGGCTGCAAGCCAATCTGTCGCTCGCCTTCTTTCTGCCCGGCATCGTGTATCTCGCGGATGCGGTGGGAACCCAGACTGAGGCGGTGATCGTCCGGGGGTTGTCAGTAGGCGCATCGATCCGGACCACGCTGCGCCGGGAGATCATCACGGGTCTCCTCATCGGCCTTACCCTGGCCTTGATCGCTACCCCGCTGGGATTGGCAACGATCGACCCGGACGTGGTTCCGGTGGTGGCCATCTCGTTGTTCGCGGCCTCGGCTGTGGCCACCGCGGTGGCGATGACCCTGCCCAGCCTCCTCGACCGACTCGGGGCCGACCCCGCTTTCGGTTCAGGCCCCCTCGCCACCGTTATCCAGGACCTACTCTCGATCCTCATCTACTTCATGGTCGCCTCGGCCTGGTTGCAGTGACCGGCCCGGCAGCAAAAGGAGAGCGAATGACCGATCGTCCCATCGACCACGCGGGGGTGGAAGTACTGGCCTATCCGGAGTGTCTCGAGCTGCTCGGCGCGCACCGGATCGGCCGCATCGGGTTTCTGGACGGCGGCGAAGTGCAAATCCTGCCGGTGCGCTACCTATGGCATGAGGGCAAGGTCGCATTCCGTTCGGCG
>DATHSX010000515.1:0-6850 GCA_035463935.1 Acidimicrobiia bacterium
CAGGCGTTTGCCGCGACCGAACTAGAGCACTACCTCTTTCGCACGCCCTACCGCGACGCCGCGCGCCAGGGCTTCCGCGACCTCGAGCCGGCCGGCTGGTACCTCGAGGACTACCACATCCTCCAGGGCACCCGCACCGAGAGCTTCCACGCCGCGGCGCGCCGCCACCTCAAGCATTCCGGCGTGCCGGTCGAGACCTCCAAGGGCGAATGGGGCGCCGGGCAGCACGAGCTCAACGTGCGCTACGCCGAGGCGCTCGAGATGGCCGATCGCCACACCGTGTTCAAGCAGTGCCTGAAGGAGGTCGCCGACGCCGCCGGCATGAGCCTCACCTTCATGGCCAAGTTCGCCACCGACCGCGCCGGCTCGAGCTGCCACATCCACTTCAGCCTCTGGAAGGACGGAAGCAACGCCTTCGACAAGCAGTCGGACGTCTTCCGCTGGTTCCTCGGCGGCTGGCTCGCGCACGTGCCCGACGTGATGGTCTTCTATGCGCCGACGGTGAACTCCTACAAGCGCTACGTCGACGCCTCGTGGGCCCCGACGCGGCTCGCCTGGAGCAACGACAACCGCACCGCCGGCTTCCGTGTCGTCGGCTCCGGCTCGGCGACTCGCATCGAGTGCCGCATCCCGGGGGCCGATTGCAACCCGTATCTGACCTATGCCGCCGTTCTCGCCGCAGGCCTGGACGGCGTCGCCAACGAGACCGCCCCTCCGTCGCTGTTCGCGGGCGATGTCTATCAGGCGGCGGACCTTCCCCGGGTGCCCCGAACCCTGCGCGACGCTACCGAGCTCTTTGCATCTTCCGAGTTCGTGGCTGCGACCTTTGGCGAGGACGTGCAGCAGCACTACAGCCACTTCTTCCGCAAGGAGCAGGAAGCCTATGACAACACGGTCACCGACTGGGAACGCTGGCGCTACTTCGAGCGCATCTGATGAGACTCGCTGACCGGGTCGCCCTCATCACCGGTGCCGGCTCCGGCATCGGCCGGGAGTCGGCTTTGCTCTTCGCCGACGAGGGAGCCTCGGTGGTGGCAGTCGACCTCAATCACGACGCCGCCAACGAGACCGCCCGAATGGTTGTCGGCAATGGGGGCAGGGCCATTGCCGTCAGGGCCGACGTAGCGGTTGCTGCCGATTGTGCCTCCATGGTCGCCACCGCCGAGGCTGAGTTCGGGCGGCTCCATGTCCTCTTCAACAACGCCGGGATCATGCACTCTGCCGACGATGACGCCATCGCAACCGCCGAAGAGGTGTGGGACCTGACCATGGCAGTCAACGCCAAAGGAGTGTTCCTCGGCTGCAAATACGGCATCCCGGCCCTGCGCCGGGCCGGGGGAGGGTCGATCATCAACACCGCTTCGTTCGTAGCCGTATTGGGGGCGGCAACCCCGCAGGTGGCCTACACCGCATCCAAGGGCGCGGTGCTGGCTCTGACCCGGGAACTGGCGGTTATCCATGCCCGGGAGAGCATCCGGGTCAACGCCCTCTGTCCGGGTCCGCTCAACACCGAACTGCTGATGAGGTTCCTCGACAACGAGGAGAAGAAGCAGCGCCGCCTGGTCCACATTCCGATGGGACGGTTTGGCGAGGCCAGGGAGATGGCGCAAGCCGCCCTCTGGCTGGCCTCGGATGAGTCGTCGTTCACCACCGGCGCCACCTTCCTGGTCGATGGCGGGATCACCTCCGCCTACGTGACACCCCTCTAGGCAACGTCGGGCCGAAAAGCAGTCCAAATCTGGCGCCAGAGGACTTAACGCGGCCACCACTGAATCGACTGAACACACTGAATCGATTGACCATCTCGGGCCAATTCCAGTGGGGCCGGTTTGTCACGCGCCGGATTCCAGGGCGGTTTCCAGTGCCCTTTGCACTTCGGCCTCCGCAAGTCCCAACGGGTCTCTCACCTCGAAGACATCGACGGCCTCCCGACCGCGGGTGTTGATCTTGGCCAGATCGACCTCGAGCCCCAGATCGGCCAAGGCCACCGCCAGATCGTGGAGGAGGCCCACCCGATCGCGGGCGGTCACGTCGATGGTGAAGCCCCCGGGCCGTCGGTGGATGCTGGCCTGCGCCGGCCGGCTCTCACCGGTGATCCGGTAGGCCGCCCGCTTCTCGGCGAGACGGCCCTGCAGATCGATCTCTCCGGCGAGGGCCTTGACCAGGGTCTCGCGCACTCCGGGCCACCGGCCCTGGCCGATCATGTCCGAACCCAGCGCGTCCTCCACCCGGAAGCTGTCGAGGGCGATGCCGTCCGCGCGGGTGGCGACGCGAGCCTCCAACACGGTGAGGTTGTGGAGCGAGAGTGCCCCCGTGATCGTGGCGAGGAGTCGGGGCCGATCCCGGGCGACGGTCACCAGGGTGGACATCGGAGCCCCCGGGAGAACGGCGGTTCTGACCTCGCTGTCGACGAGCGGGCGATGGACGAGGCGCACATGATGGGCCACCAGTTCGGGACCGAAACGGGCGAGATACCCCGGCGGCATGCCTGCCAGGTGGCTGGTGAGGACGTCAGCGCCAACGTCGGGGACCATGGCCAGCACGGCCTGGCGCAGCTCATCGGGAAGCTCCGAAGCGGTCCCCGTCAGGAGATCCGACACCTTGCTGAACAGATTGCGAAGCAGCGACTCCTTCCAGGGACTCCACATGTCGGGTCCGGTGGCGCGGGCGTCGGCCACGCTCAACAGCGCCAGCACTTTGAGCAGGTCGAGGTTGCCGACGGTGGAGGCAACCCCCGTCACCACCGCGGGGTCGTCGAGGTCGCGCCGGAAGGCAGTGTCGGGGAGGATCAGGTGATGACGGACGGCGCTTCCCACCAGTTCGGTGCTGGCCTCGCCGAACCCCGTCCGGCGCAGCAATGAGATAGCCAGACCGGCGCCAATCACCGAATGGTCACCGCCCAGGCCCTTTCCGACATCGTGGAGAAAGGCGGAGAGCAGGACCTCGTCGAGGCTGCCGATCTCGTCGGCGACCTCTCCGCACCAACCGGAGCCTTCGGCCAGGGCCACCACCTCGGCCACGGTGGCGCCGAGATGGGCATCCACCGGGTGGTGATGGAAGGGGGCGGCCTGGGCGAGGCCACGGAGGTGGCCTACTTCGGGCAGGGCCCGACCCAGCCAGCCCGCCTCCCACAAGCCGAGCAGTGCCTCCCATCCGGGAAGGCCACTGGCCAGGAGGGACACGAACCCGGCCCGGTCGCCGGCACTCCATTCAGGTGCTCCCGAGCGGGCGGCGAAGTCACGCTCCCAGGGGGATAGCCGACCACCTGCCGACGAGGCCGCCGCCGAACGGGCGAAGACGATCGGGGTCGCTGCCAGCTCCCCCCGGCTCCAGCGGGAACGAACGAAGCGGGCCACAGCCAGGCCGGCGTGGGCGATCGGATCGCTTCCAGCCGGCCGTACCCGACCCCACCTGAGAGCAGCTACCGCATCCACGCTGCGGGCCGATCGGTAGACCTCACTGGCCAATTCGAGGGGGTCCCGGTCAAGCCACATTCCCACCCGGGGGCGGAGGTCGATGACATAGCGATCGGCGGCTCGGCGCTGGATGGCGTGCAGAGCCTGGCGGACGGCGAGAAGGGTTTGCCGGGCAGGCGCTTCCGACCCCTCCACGGGGAGCACCGGCTCCTCACCCAGGAGGGCGGAGCGCCGGCGGTCCCATTCGAGCCGGTGCAGGCTGCGGAGCCCCCCCCGGCCGATCTTGACGTCGAGGTCCTGGACCGGGAAGGGCTCCCTGTCCCAGATCTGGCGCTCCTCCGCAGCCAGCAGTTCGGGCAGGTTGGAGCGGGCAGAGCCCAAAAGCTTGATCAGACCGGCCTGCAGGTCTGCCACGAGCTCTGCCGGCCCGCCGACCTGTCGGAGCGTGAGCAGGTTGCAGAGAACGGTGAGATCGTCGCGGGCCACGCTCACGGTGGCCTTGACCGTCCGGGTGGCGTGACCCACCTTCAGCCCTGCATCCCACAGCGGGTAAAGGATCGCCCGTACCGCCTCCTCCGGGGCGGGCCCGTTGTGCACCAGGAGAAGGTCGATGTCGGAGTAGAGACAGAGATCGCCCCGTCCGTAGCCTCCTACGGCCACAACCGCCACCTCGGGCTGGTTCTTCGCCAGGTCCCGCAAAGCCGCATCGAGCGCGACCGTCAGGTGGCCACCGATGTCCCAGGGCGGAATGCCCGCGGCACCGTGCTCTAGGAAAGTCCGGCGAGCCGACAGAAAGGGTTGGAGTGGGTCCCCTTCCGGGGACCCGTCAGATGGCGTCTGCTCCTCGCTCACCCGTCCTGATCCTGAGAATCTGTTCCACCGGGACGACGATTATCTTCCCATCCCCGATCTCCCCGGTGCGGGCGGCCGTTTCGATGGTCGACACCACCCGATCGACCTCGCCGTCGTCCACGGCTACTTCGACCCTGGTCTTGGGAACGAATTCGACCTTGTACTCGGCGCCGCGGTAGACCTCGGTTTGGCCGGATTGCCGGCCAAAGCCGCGTATCTCTCCCACCGACATCCCGGTCACGCCGATGGCCCGCAACTCGTCTTTGACCTGGTCAAGCTTGAACGGCTTGATAAAAGCGATGATCAGCTTCATGGCTCCTCCTACTCCGAGAGCACGTAGCCCCGCTCCTCGTGGAGCGAGATGTCGAGTCCTTCAGTCTCCTGATTCTCATCCACCCGCAGCCCGGTGATGGCCTTGACAATGCGAGCCAGGAGGTAGGAGGCGACGAAGGTGAAGGTCATGACCGCCAGCACCGCCACCACCTGCTTGAGAAAGAATCCCGCCCCCCCGAAAAGGAGCCCGTCGGGCACGAATTCGTTGATCGAACTCTGGGCGAACACGCCGAGCAACACCGATCCCACGATGCCGCCGGCGAGGTGAACGCCCACCACATCGAGGGAGTCGTCATAGCCGAACCGGAACTTGAGGCTGACCGCCCAGAAGCACACGAAACCGGCGATCAGGCCGATGGCGATGGCCGACAGGGGCGACACGAATCCGGCCCCGGGGGTGATGGCGACCAGACCGGCCACGGCTCCGGAGGCCGCACCCAGGGTGGTGGGCTTCCCACTCTTGATCCACTCCGCCACCACCCATCCGAGTGCCGCCACGGAGGCGGCGATCTGGGTGGTGACGAAGGCGTTGATGGCGATGCCATCGGCCGCCAGCGCCGACCCGGCATTGAAGCCGAACCATCCGAACCAGAGGATCCCGGTCCCAAGCAGGGTCAACGGGAGGGAATGCGGCCTCATGGCCTCGGCTCCGAACCCTCTGCGGGGTCCGAGAGCGAAGACCAGGGCCAGGGCGGCGATGCCCGCGTTGATGTGGACCACCAGGCCCCCGGCGAAGTCCCTTACCCCCCAGGCGAACAGCCAGCCGTCGGCGGCGAACCCCCAGTGGGCCACGATCGGATAGACGATCAGTGCCCACAGGGTCGTGAAGAGGACCCAGGCCGAGAACTTCATCCTCTCGGCGACCGCACCCGAGATCAGGGCGGGGGTGATGATGGCGAACATCATCTGGAACACCATGAAGAGCAGGGCGTCTCCCTCCATCCCCTTGAGTCCCAGAAAATCCAGCCCGCCGATGATCCCGCCCAGGTCGGTCCCGAAGGCCAGGGTGTAACCGATCACGGTCCAGACCACCGTCACGATCGAGATCGTGAAGAAGTTCTTCATCAGCATGTTGAGAACGTTCTTCGACCTGACCATGCCTCCGTAGAACAACGCCAGGCCCGGGGTCATGAACAGCACTAGGGCGGAACTGACCAAGAGCCAAGCGATGGTGCCTTCGCTCATTCGCCTCCTCCTTGCTTCATCGCGTGGGGAGGCACGGTCGAGCCGCCGTGTTTCAGGCCGGTTTCGCGGTTGTTACAAGATCAGTCGGCAGTGGCAGCAGGAAGTGCGTCTAAACACCAGCCGGGCGGGGGCGGGCGGCCAGACGCGCCTCGGCAACCTGCTCAGCCGCTTCCTCGGTGGAGATGCCTTTGTTGACGGCCGCCTGGTAGATCTCGGAGAGCGTGGTCCCGATCCCGGCCAGGTGCGCCTCGACCTGGGCCCGGGACCAACCCAGCGTCTCGTAGCCGATGAGATGGATGGCTCCACCGCCGTTGATGACGAAATCGGGGGCATAGAGGATCCCGGCCTGTTGGAGCCTCGCCCCGTCCGCAGGGTCACCCAGCGGGTTGTTGGCGGCGCCGGCCACGATCCGGCATCGCAGTCTGGGGATGGTGGCGGCGGTGAGGATGCCGCCGGCCGCACACGGCGCGAACACGTCGCACTCGGTCTCGAGTTCGTCGCCGACCGGCACGACGTCCAACCCGAGCTCCTCGGCCAGGGTGGTGGTCCGCCCCTCATCGACATCGCTGATGAGCACGGTGGCGCCTTCTTTGGCCAGCATCTCTGCCAGCCGGCGGCCGACTTCTCCCACCCCCTGGACCAAGACGCGGCGGCCCGGTAGCGAATCGGTGCCAAAGACGTGGGCGAGGCTGGCCTTGATCCCATGGAGGCATCCCACCGCAGTGTCGGGCGCGCTCGATCCCGAACCGCCTTCGGCGGGGGTCCGGCCGAAGACAAAGGGTGTGACCTGGCCGAGGACGTCCATATCCGCCGAGGACGTGTTCATATCTGGCCCGGTCCGGTAATTCCCGCCTAGCAGGTTGATGTTGTGGCCGTGTCGCCAGAGCAGCTGCTCGCGATGGTCGTCCGGCAGATCACCCGGGACCGCCAGCACCGACTTGCCGCCCCCCATGGGGAGGGCGGCGGCCGCCATCTTGTAGGTCATCGCCCGGGCCAGGCGGGTGGCATCGGCCAACGCCTCGGCCGGGGCCGCATACTCCTTCATCCGGGTACCGCCGGCGGCA
>DATHSX010000516.1:0-3449 GCA_035463935.1 Acidimicrobiia bacterium
TCTTCGACGGAGCGATACGCGCCCTCAAGGCCCGCACGCTCGACATGATGGTGTTGGTGGCGGTAGCGATCGGCGCCGGCTGGATCTACTCGCTGGTGATCACGCTGACCGGTGGCGGTGAGGTCTTCTATGAAGCCGCCACTGTCCTGGCGGCCTTCGTCCTGCTGGGCCACTGGTTCGAGATGCGAGCCCGGGGAGGCGCCAACGAAGCGATCCGCACTCTCCTCGACCTGGCGCCTCCGATGGCCCTGGTGGTGCGGGACGGCGAACCGGTAGAGGTACCCACTGCCGAGGTGCTGGTTGGCGATCTGGTCCTGGTCCGGCCCGGGGCCAAGGTGCCGGTGGACGGGGTCGTCGAAGAGGGCGAGAGCGATGTGGACGAGTCCACGGTCACCGGAGAGAGCCTGCCGGTAGCAAAGAGTCCTGGATCTGAAGTGATCGGGGCCACCGTCAACACCAACGGCACGTTGCGGGTACGAGCCACCAGGGTGGGAGCCGACACCGCCCTGGCCCAGATCGTCAAACTGGTCCAGGAGGCGCAGAACTCAAAGGCGCCTGGCCAGCGGCTGGCCGACCGGGCTGCCTTCTGGCTGGTGCTGGTAGCCCTGATCGGCGGCGGCGCCACCTTCTTCGTCTGGTGGGGGGCGGGAAGACCGGTCTCCGAAGCGATCCTGTTTGCCATCACGGTGGTGGTGATCACTTGCCCAGACGCCTTGGGACTGGCCACTCCTACTGCGATCATGGTCGGCTCCGGTCTTGGGGCTAAGCGCGGGGTGTTGTTCAAGAACGCCACCGCCATCGAGACCGCCGCCCGGATCGAGGTGGTGGTGATGGACAAGACCGGTACCCTCACCAAGGGCGAGCCCGAAGTCACCACTGTCATCGCCCGCGGCCTTCCGGAAGACGAGCTGCTGAGTGTCGCGGCCGCCCTCGAGCGGGAATCGGAACATCCCCTGGCCGAGGCAATCGTCCGGCGAGCCGAAGAGCGGGGAATCCCCAAGGTCCGGGCGGTTGACTTCGAGAACGTCCCGGGACACGGGGCGACGGCCCTGGTTGACGGACGGCGGGTAGCGGTCGGCAACCTGCGCCTCATGGAGCGCCAGGGCGTCGAGCTGGACGAGCTGAGACAACAGCAGCAAGCGCTGGCGTCGCGCGGGCAGACCGCAGTGGTGGTCGCCGTCGACGGGCAAGCGGTCGGGCTAATCGGCCTCGCCGACGCCCCTAGGCCGACCGCCTTGACAGCCGTGCAGTCACTCCATGACCAGGGCATCGAGGTCGTGATGCTGACCGGAGACAACCGGGCAACCGCTGAACGGATCGCCGCCGAGCTTGGCATCGACACCGTTATCGCCGAAGTCCTCCCCGGGGACAAAGCGGCCAAGGTCGGTGAGCTCCAATCCGGGGGCAAACGAGTCGCGATGGTCGGCGACGGGGCGAACGACGCCCCCGCTCTCGCCCAGGCCGACCTCGGGATCGCCATCGGTGCCGGAACCGACGTCGCTATCGAAACTGCCGACGTCGTGCTCATGCGCTCGGATCCTCTCGACGTGCCGGTCACCCTTTCGATCGGCAAGGGAACTCTGCGGAAGATGCGCCAGAACTTGGGCTGGGCCGTCGGATACAACGCCATCGCTCTGCCCATCGCCGCCGGGGTCTTTGAGCCCAGTCTGGGACTGACTCTCCGACCCGAGATCGCCGCCCTCTCCATGTCCGGCTCGAGCTTTCTGGTTGCCGTCAATGCTCTTCTCCTCAAGCGGCTCCGGCTTCCCGATCAGGAGACCGAGCCCGAGAGCGCATCGAGAAGGTGACCGGCCCGCAACAACAGCCGGACGTCGGCCTCCGCCATATCGAGATCAGAGGTTTTCGCTCGGCCCGCCACGTCGAGTTCTCACCCCGACGGATGTTCGCCCTGGTCGGAGAGGCCCAGGCCGGAAAGTCGACCCTCCTCGCGGCAATTCGGGCAGTACTCGATCCCGAGTCCGCCCCCTTGACACGCGCGGACATCACTCGGGGCGAATCTCTCATCTCCATCCGAGCGCACCTCGTCTCCGGCGACACGCTCTCCCTCGACGGACCCCAATCCAGGGCGGAGAAGCCAGGTGGTCGAGCCCCCCCGGTGCTATTCCTTTCTGCCGCCGACCGGGCCGGCCAAGTCCTCTCCCCAACCCGAGCCGAACCCATGGGCCATTCGGCGCTCGACATCGTCCGGGACGTGCTCGGCCATTACACCGACGCGGAGCGCGATCATTCAACGACCAGGCCTGCCATCGGCCTGGTCAAGGCGATCGAACAGTGCTGCACGGCACATGCCGGTGGCCTGGTGCTGCTCATAGAAGAGCCGGAGCTATATCTCCGACCCCAAACCCAGCGTTACCTGTATCGCCTACTCCGAGAGCTCTCCCTCAACGGCAACCAGGTCATCTACTCCACCCACTCCCCTGCCTTCCTCAACGTGGCTCGGCTCGATGAATTGGGGTTTGTAACCCGCGGTCCGGACAACGGAACCAACGTGCTCCACCCCGAACCGGTTCCAGCCGAAGAAGAGTTCAGGCTGCTCACCGAGTTCGACGCCGAACGAAGTGAGGTCTTTCTGGCCCGAGCCGCCATCCTCGTCGAAGGCACCACCGAGAAAACCGCCCTGCCGTTCGTCTTCCGTGCCCTGGGCCACGACCCCGATCGCATCGGGATCACCATCGTCGAATGTGGCGGGAAGTCGGGAATCCCTCTCTTTGCCCGTATCTGCACAGCGGTGGGAGTTCCCTTCGTGGTCCTCCATGATCGAGACGCACCCCCGGGGCGTCAACCTATCGTTGCCGAACGCCATCTGAACGACCTGATCGCCGAGTTGGCCGGACCGGAGCGGACCATCGTCCTGGAACCGGACTTTGAGGCGGTCGCCAGGATCAAAGGGCATGGCCACAAACCGCATCGAACCTGGCAGCGGTTCACCTCGCTCAGCCCAGGGGAAATGCCACAAGAGCTGGCCCGGGCCGCCGAACTGGCCGTAAAGCTAAGCCTTAACGACAAAGGACACCTCACCGGACCATCGAAGTCAGCGGGCGGCGAATAACCGACACGATTCTCACGAGACAGCCAGTGGCAGAGCCCTCGGCGCCGGATATCGTCAGACTGGTGTCTGGGAGCAACAGCCCCGGGGATGACCACTCTCACGTCGGCGAAACCGGAGGATGCATTTCAATTCTGGAACTGGAAAGGCTCTCTCACGTTGGCTATCCCCGATCCCTTTGATGAGCGACTGCAACCAGGGTTACAGAATTGAGAGGGAATTCGAACCACGAGAGGACAACGGGTGAGGGCGTCGATCGAGCGTGACGTCCGGCTGGTGTTGGCCTCCCAGGCGCTCCGTGCCTTTGGTTATGGGTTCGGGTCGGTGTTGTTGGCGTCGACTTTGGCCTTGCGCGGCCTAAGCGCGATCGAAGTCGGGGTGA
>DATHSX010000517.1:0-5482 GCA_035463935.1 Acidimicrobiia bacterium
TATCAACCACCCGCTCGGCACCGTACCGGGCGAGCAGCCCGTCGGTGATGCGGAACACTCCCCCGGTGCCTCCGACGTCTTCTCCCATCACCAGCACGGACTCATCCTTGGCCAGGGCCAGGTCGAGCGCCTCGTTCAGAGCCTGGGCCAGGGTGCGGACGCTCATGGCAACGCCTGCGCCTCCGCCCGCTGTCTCTGCAGGTGCGGGGGCATTTCCTCGAACATCGCTTCGAAGATCTGACCTGCGGAGAGGGGCGGCATCGCTTCGGCCAGCGATATGGCCCGATCGATTTCGGTAACGGCCTCTGCTTCGATCTGCTCCTGCCATTCTTCTGACCAGGCGTCTCGTTCGGAGAGAAAGAGGCGTACCCGCTCCAATGGGTCGCGGCGCTGCCACTCCATGGCCTCGTCGGCCGGGCGATACCGGCCCGGATCGTCCGCCGTGGTGTGGGGCCCTATGCGATAGGTCACGGCTTCGATCAGCGTGGGCCCTCCACCGGAGCGGGCGCGAGCAATTGCCTCTCTGGTCATCTCATAGACGGCCAGAAGATCATTGCCGTCCACCTGATATCCGGGCATCCCGTAGGCGATGGCTTTTTGAGCGATCGTCTCGGACCGCGTCTGGCGCGAAGTGGGCAGGGATATCGCCCAGCCATTGTTCTGGCAGAAGAAGACACAGGGCACCGCAAAGACGGCCGCGAAGTTCATTGCCTCGTGAAAGTCACCCTCCGAGGTGGCCCCATCTCCGAAGTAGGTGATCGCCACTCTGCCGTCCTGCAGGCTGCGAGAGGCCCAGGCCAGGCCCACTGCATGGACCATGTGCCCGCCCACTGTTATGGAGGGAGGCAGAACCGCCACATGATCGGGGGGGGAGCCGCCCCGCTCATCCCCGGTTCTTCCGGCGAACAGCAGCTCGAGGGGATATCCCTGCATCCACATGGCCGCGGCGTCCCGATAGGTGGCCACCATCCAGTCGGCCGGGTCGAGGGCAGCAGCGCTTCCGACCTGGGCAGCCTCCTGACCCTCGAAGGGGGCGTAGGTGGCCAGCCGGCCCTGCTTCTGGAGCGATGCTCCCTTGCGGTCATAGGTACGGGCGAAGACCATCGCCCGGTAGAGCCGCCGGGTCATGCTGACATCGAACGGAGCGCTCCCTACCAGGTCTCCGGACGGTGTGAGAATCTGCAGCATCAGACGGGTGAGGGTAGCCCTCCCCGGTCGTGTTCAGACGTGGTTCACACGGGCACCTGGTCCCGTTCGTACGTCTCTTCGAGTTCCTCGACCGTCATCAGCACCTCGCGCGCCTTCGATCCCTCGGAAGGGCCGACGACGCCTCTGCGCTCGAGTATGTCCATCACCCGACCGGCCCGGGCGAAACCGATCCGCAGCTTTCGCTGCAGCATCGAAGTGCTTCCGAGCTGGCTGCGTACGACGAGTTCGATGGCCTGGCGCATGATCGCCTCGTCCTCATCGTCGCCAGTTCCGGTCGTCCGGGCCGCCTCGGCCGCCAGATGCTCGACCACATGGTCCTGGTATTCGGCGTCCCGCTGTCCCTTGACCCATTCCACCACGCCGTGGATCTCCTGTTCCCGAACCCAGGCCCCCTGATAGCGGGCGGGACGGGGCTCGCTGGCGGTGACGACCAGCATGTCCCCCATTCCGACCAGTTTCTCGGCCCCGGCCCCGTCGATGACTACCCGGGAGTCGGTCTGGGAGGCGACGGAGAACGCCAGACGGGAGGGGATGTTTGCCTTGATCACCCCCGTGATCACGTCGACCGAAGGCCGCTGGGTGGCTATCACGAGGTGAATCCCCACTGCCCTTGCCATCTGGGCGATGCGAACGATCGCGTCCTCGACCTCCCGGCCGGCGACCATCATCAAATCGTTCAGTTCATCAACGATCACCACCAGGTATGGAAACCGGTCAAAGCCGTCCGCTGGTAGCTGCCCCGACTCGATCTTCTCCCGGTAGCCGAGGATGTCCCGGACCCGGGCATCGGCGAGCAGGTCGTAGCGCCGGTCCATCTCCGTCACCGCCCACTTGAGGGCATCCGCGGCCTTCTTGGGGTTGGTGATGACGCGCGTGAGCAGGTGGGGAACTCCGTTGTACTGGCCGAGCTCGACCCGCTTGGGGTCCACCATGATCAGGCGAACGTCGTCGGGAGTGGTCCGCATCAGAAGCGAGGTCACGATCGAGTTGATACACGAGGACTTGCCCGCCCCGGTGGCGCCGGCGATCAACACGTGGGGAAGGTCGGCCAGGTTGAGCATCTTCGCCCGGCCGGAGATGTCGACTCCCAGGCCGACCGTCAACGGATGGTGGGCCGCGGCGGCCTCGGGGCTGCGGAGGACGTCACCGAGGGTTATGAGCCTCCGCTTGCGGTTCGGCACCTCCACCCCGATGGCCGACTTGCCGGGGATGGGCACCAGCAGGCGAACGTCGGGCGTGGCCAGGGCGTAAGCGATGTCGTGCGCGAGGCTCGAGACGCGATTGACCTTCACCCCCGGGGCAAGCTCGATCTCGTAGCGGGTCACGGTGGGGCCGGGGACGATCTTGGTCAGCTGGGCATCAACGCCGTGCTGGCGGAGCGTGTCCTCGAGCTGACCGGCGGTGTCCTCCAGGGCCTTGCGGCTCTGATCCTCTCCCCCTCCGGGGGCCAGCAGGTCCAGCGGCGGCAGGTGATACCCGTGGCCGCTGGCCAGGGCGACGGCCGGCGGAACCTGTTTGACCCTGGCCGGACGCGAGCGCGCCGGTTTCTTGACGGGCTCGGGGTCGAGTGGGGGAGCCGGCACCGGAGCCGCTTCCGGAGCGAGATGACGGGCCGGCCGGGCGTCGTGGGGGCGCGGCCGCGGACCGGCGGAACGGGCGAAGGCTTTGAGCTGACGGGTCAGGGCGGCGGCCCCCGAGGCCAACTCGCGAACACTGGTCCGGGTGATGAGCAGGATGCCCATTCCCATCAGGGCGGCTAGCAGCACAAAGGCCCCCCAGGTGCCGAGCAGCCGTTTGAGCGGAAACGCGATCAGGGCACCGATCGCCCCGCCCCGGCCCTTGACCAGGTCGAGGTCGGGCATCAAGGCCACGGCCCCGGTCAGGAGATGGAACATGGCCAGTGACCCGACGAAAGCAGTGGCGGCTCCGGTGAGGGTCCGGGCGGCGCCCTGCCGCGGCTTGCCGACGATGAGGCCGACTCCGATCCCCGTCATTGCCGGCGGAACGAGGAACCGCCAGAGACCGAACAGAAGTCGCGTGCCCTCCTCGACCACGCTGCCGAACGGGCCGGCCAGGTCGAGAAAGCCGAGCACGATCAGGATGGCCAGGACGATCAGGGCCACGCCCCAAACGTCATCGGCCTGTCGGCCCAGATGCTCCCTGAATCCGGTCCGCAGCGCCTCCAGCTTGTGGCGCCACCCCCTCGGAGAGTCATTACGGCCCCCGCGGGGGCTCTTGTTTCTGGTGGACACCCGACTCCGCCCGCTACCACCCCGGCGGGTGGGCGTCCGCTTGGTCATGTAGGCCAGAGACTACCGGAAGTCTCGCGCGGCCCGCGGCACGCGCTATCCAGCGGGCTGTCCACGCTTGCGACCCGGTTTGGAGGTGGGGCCGACCCACCGCTTTGGCGCCTAGAGCTCCAGTACGACCGGCAGGATCACGGGGCGGCGAGAAGTCTCCGCTTTGATGACCCGCGCTGCCGCCTGGCGGGCTACCTGTTGCAGCACCGAGGTGTCATGCCCATCGGCGGCGAGCCTCTCTTCCAGTGCCTCTCGCACCGCCTGGGCTGCCTTCTCCAGCACGGCCTCGGGGCTGTCCATCATGCCGTGGCTGTCGAGATCGGGGCCGTAGACGATCTCCCGGGCCTGGGGACTAACCGCCACCGTGACTACCACCACCCCCTCGTCGGCCAGATGGCTGCGGTCGCGCAGGACCGCTCGTACATTGCCGACCGTGTCCCCGTCCAGATACACGTAACCGGCGGGCACCGCCCGCCGTTCGACCCGGGTGTCAGCCCCCTCGAGGACCACCATGTCGCCGTCTTCGCACACCTCCACCGCCTCCACTCCGGTCAATCGGGCCAGTTCGGCATGCGCCACCAGATGCCGGTACTCGCCATGGATCGGGACGAATGCCCTCGGCCTGACGACATTGAGGAGGGTGAGCAACTCGTCGCGATTGCCGTGACCGGATACGTGAACCTCGGCGTTCCGACCATGAATGACTCTCGCCCCGCGACGAAGCAGCTGGTTGATCACCCGCGAAACTGCCGTCTCGTTGCCGGGGATCGGCGTCGCGGATAGGAGGATCGTGTCACCGTCGCCGACCTCGACGAACTTATGGCGCCCTTGCCCCATCAAGGAGAGGGCCGCGAAGGGCTCGCCCTGGCTGCCGGTGGTGATCAACAGCTGCCTGGTGGGAGGCAGTCTCAGCAGATCGGCGATGTCAATCACCGCGTCGGCAGGGATGTGAAGCCGTTCGAGTTCCTGGGCCGCGGCGGCATTGCGCTGGATCGATCGACCGAAGATCGCGATCTTTCGATCGGTGGCCACCCCGGCATCGACGATCTGCTGGATGCGATGGATATGGGAGGAGAAGCAGGCGGCGATCACCCGGCCGGGAGCATCGCCGATGATGTCGCGGATCGGATCGGCCAGCGACCGTTCCGAGGGCACGAAACCCGGCCGCTCGGCGTTGGTGGAGTCCGACAGGAGCAGCCGCACCCCCTGACGGCCCAGGGCCGCCAACGAAGGAAGATCGGTGAGCCGGCCATCGATCGGGGTGGGGTCCAGCTTGAAATCCCCGGTGTGGAGCACGATGCCCTCGGACGTGTCGAAGGCGACAGCACAGGCATCGGGTACCGAGTGGGTCATCTCGATCAGGGCAAACCTGAACGGACCAGCCTCGATCGGGCGTCCCGTCTCCACCGGCCGGAAGTCACCCACGATGCCCAGTTCATCGACCCTCACCCGGGCCAGCTCCAGCGTGAGGCGGGTGCCGTAAACCGGGACGTTGATGTCCGCCAGGAAGTAGGCGAGAGCCCCGATGTGGTCTTCGTGGCCATGGGTGAGGATCACGCAAGTCACGTCGGCGATTCGCTTGACCAGCCAGCTCCAGTCGGGGAAAACCAGGTCGACTCCGAGCATCTCCTCTTCGGGGAACATCAGCCCGCAATCGATGAGCGCGATCTTGCCGTCGACCTCGAGGGCCGCGCAGTTGCGACCGATGCCGCCCAACCCGCCGAGGAACGTGACGCTGACCGCCACGCTCAAGCGCCCATGGGGGACCGCACCGCCTCCAGAGCCTTTCTGATCCCCGTCACGGTTGCCTCGGAAGCGGCCAGCAGCGGCAGCCGCGGCCGGCCCACCGGCTCCCAGAGGACGTTCATCGCCGCCTTGACCGGAGCCGGGTTGGGCTCGGCGAAACAGGCGAACGACAGGGCCAGCAACTGGTGGTGCAGTTCCCGGGCGCGCCCGAGATCGCCCTTGTGGGC
>DATHSX010000518.1:0-11442 GCA_035463935.1 Acidimicrobiia bacterium
GAGCGCAACGGTGGAGGTCTTCGCGGCTCCCGGCGGACGGGGACCCTACGGCATCACGGTCACCCCCGGCAACGAGGTGTTCTACGCCTCGCTGGCCGGAAACCACATCGCCCGGATCGACCGAAGCGACGGTGGGGCCGAGGTGATCGACCCTCCGACTCCGGCGCAAGGCGCCCGGCGGGTCTGGTCGGACTCGAAGGGCGTGATCTGGGTGAGCGAGTGGCAGGCGGGACAGGTGGGCGCCTATGACCCCGCGACCGGCGCCTGGCGGGAGTGGCGACTGCCCGGGGAGGGGCCTCAGGCCTACGCGGTCTACGTGGACGAGGGTGACCGGGTCTGGTTGAGCGATTTCGGTGGCGATGGTTCGTTGGTTCGCTTCGACCCGGCTACCGAACTCTTCGAGTCTTATCCGCTGCCCACTCCTGGTGGCAATGTCCGCCAGCTGCTGGGAAGGCCGGGGGAGGTCTGGGGGGCAGAGTCCGCCGCCGACGCTCTGGTCGTGGTCCGCTATCCGGGTTGAGGCGCCGGCCTTCCCTCAGGAGCTTCCGAACCGGGTGAAGCCGGCCTCGAAGTCGTGCACGACCATCGTGGCATCGCCCAGTAGCTGGATCTTGCCGCGTAGTTGATCGAGCAGCTTTTCGCTCGGCTGGCCATAGACATCCATCCTCGAAAGCTTGATGAGTTCGGCGAACCTCGCGAACACGGAGCCAGCCACCTCCAGGTGCGACTCCATCGATGCGGAATCGGGGTGAATCTGGAGCACGGTCATTCCGGTTCCAGCGTCGTCGAGGTACACGGTGTAGGCGAGCGGCCGCGGCTCGTTCGTCTCGACAAACCGAGCCAACTCCTTGATTGCCGCCTTCAGCTCTGCCACCTTGCCCGGGCGCACCTCAGATCTGTCGACAACAACGAGCTCAGACACCCTGCCCTCCCGGTCCGGACTCCACGAAGCCTATGGGTACTCGCGACGTCCAGGCAAGGGAAATCTTCGACAACGTCCCACTAGTTCGGTCAATGGGAACCCCGGGCGCCGTCAATTCCGTCCAACCAGCATGAGAAGAACCAACCTATTCCTCGGGCTGGTCTCCATTCTGCTGGTGGCCTGCGGCGCCGCCTCTCCCTCAGGCTCCACCGGCGCCAGCTCGCTGGGCACGTGCGCTGCCGACATCCCCGACTGTGTGGACGTGGTCGGCGAAGGAGCTGGCAGTGTCACCGGCCCCGAGGTGGTGGTCCCCACGGGCAATGCCCTCAATCCTCAGCCGGTGACCGACGCGGTCTTTGCCGGCGCTTCGGCGGATGGGACCGAGCTTCGGTTCACACTGTGGATGGGGGTCGAGCCGTGCGACGTGATCGACCGGGTGGAGGTAGTCGAAACCGCCACGGCGGTCGATGTCCAGATCATGCGGGGCGTGGGCGACCCGGCGGCGACCTGCGTGGCGATGGCAGTGGAGAGAACCGTGGTCGTCGACCTCGAGGCGCCTCTGGGGGATCGGACCCTCACCCTGTCCGGAGTAGCGGTCGCGGCCTGAGCGTACGAGCTCAGACCGGTCGAGGACGGCGATCTCCGGGGTTTCGCCCCGCGCCTGGCGATCCGTCTACCGTCACGTGCCGTGCTTCTGATCGATGACCTCTACAAGGCTTACGGTGACATCGCAGCCCTGGCCGGTTGCTCGTTCCGGGTAGTCCCGGGTCGTCTGCTTGGTTTTCTCGGGCCCAACGGCGCCGGCAAGACCACCACCATGAGAGCGGTCTTCGGTCTGGTGACCCCGGATCGGGGCCGGGTCTTGTGGGGCGGAAAGCCGGTGGGGGTGGATGATCGCCTGCGGTTCGGGTACATGCCGGAGTCGCGAGGGCTCTACCCGAAGATGAAGGCGGCCGATCAACTGGGCTACCTGGGCCGGCTCCACGGGATGACGGGACCAGACGCGCGGACCGCGGCCTTGGCATGGCTCGAACGCCTGGGTCTGGCCGACCGAGCCGCCGACGCGGTGGAGAAGCTGTCCCACGGCAACCAGCAGCGCGTCCAACTCGCCGCCGCTCTGATCCATCAGCCCGAGCTACTGGTGCTCGACGAACCCTTCTCCGGTCTCGATCCGATCGGGGTCGAGACGATGGCCGGGGTGCTGCGCGAGCGCGCCGCCGCCGGGGCGGCGGTGCTGTTTTCTTCTCATCAGCTTGACCTGGTGGAGGATCTGTGCGATGACGTGGCCATCATTCACCAGGGAAAGGTGGTGAAGGCTGGCTCGGTGGTCGAGATCAAGGACGCGTCGCCGGTTCGTCATCTCGAGTTCGAGTTCAGCGAACCCGGCTATCGCTTGCCCGAGAGCCTGGAGGGGGTGATCAGTAGCCAGACCGAAGGCAACCGTCATCGTCTACTCGTGAGGTCGGATGTGGACGTCAAAGCGGTGCTGGCTGACGCCCTGGCGGCGGGCCAAATCCGCCGCTTCATCTACACGCCCCCGAGCCTCTCGGAGATCTTCCTCGAGGCAGTCGGATGAGGGGACTCAATGGGCTGCTGCTGGTCGCCAAGCGGGAGCTGCGTGAACGGGGACGGTCCAAGGCGTTTCTGATCTCGTCTGCCGTCACCCTCGTCCTGGTGGTGGCGGCCATTGTGCTACCCCAGATCCTCGGGGGCGGGCCTACCACCTATCAGATCGGGGTGATCGGAGAGGGCAACACGGAGATCATCACGGCGCTGTCCGACCTCGCCGCGGCTGAGGTGGCGGCAGCGGGCGAGGGCGAACCGGACGTGTTCGAAACGGTCGAGTTCCCGGACCGGCCAACCGCTTCTAGCTCCCTGGCCGAAGGCGACGTGGACATGGTTCTCATCGACGGCACGGTGCTGCTCCGTCCCACCGAGACCTTCGGCGACAGCAGCCTGGCCGGACGACTTCAACAGGCCGCCGGTTCGGTGCGGCTGCAACGGCTGGTCGAGGAAAACGGTCAGGCGGCCGCCGATGTGATCGGAATCCTTTCCTCCAATCCGCTGGAGGAGGAAAGCCTCCGGGGCGGCGAAGGCGACGGTACCCGGCCGATGATTGCTTACGCCGGGCTGCTGCTGATGTACATCGCCATTCTCAGCTACGGGGCGTGGACCCTGACCGGCGTAACCGAGGAGAAGAACAACCGCGTGGTCGAGGTGCTTCTCGCCACGCTCCGCCCCTGGCAGCTGCTGGGGGGCAAGGTCCTCGGGATCGGCCTGCTCGGCATCATTCAGTTTTCACTCACCGTGGCGGCCGCCTACGTGGTCATCCGGGTGACCGGGTTCATCGAAGTGCCCGACCTACCCGTTGGCGCGCTCGTGAGCCTGGTGGGATGGTTCGTGCTCGGCTATGCCGTGTATGCCGTTTCCTATGCCGCCGCCGGCTCGCTCACCAGCCGGCCCGAGGACGCCCAATCAGCGTCGTTCCCGCTCACCATGCTGGCCGTGGCGGGTTTCTTCGTGAGTATCGAGGCCCTCAACAATCCTGACTCCACGCTGGCCCGGGTGACCTCGTTCATACCATTCACGGCCCCCTTCGTCGTGCCGATCCGCCAGGCATTGAGTGCCATCGGGCCGTTCGAACACCTGGCGACGGTGCTGGCGGTCCTGATGTCGATTGTCTTTCTGGTCCGGGGTGCCGCCCGGATCTACGCCGGTGGACTGCTTCGCTTCGGCGGCCGGGTCAAACTCCGGGAAGCGTGGCGGTCGGCCCGGCTATGAACCACGGCCGGATCGAAGTCGAAAAACGCCGTTCCGTCGGGCTGCTTTGGCTCAATCGCCCCGAGAAGCGCAACGCCTTAAGCGCCGACATGTGGACCGACCTTCCGGCGGCGGTCAGCGAGCTGGCCGACGATTCGGGCGTACGGGTCCTCGTGGTTGGAGGAAAGGGACCGGCGTTCACCGTCGGCATCGACCTCGAGTTGCTGGTCTCACTTGGTCCCGTCGGAGACTCCGAGGCCGGACGCAGATTGGCCCTTCTCAGCCAGATCAAAGAGCTGCAGAAGACCTTCACCTCGCTGGCCGACTGCCCCAAGCCAGTGGTGGCGGCCGTCCATGGATACTGCCTGGGCGCCGGCGTCGATCTGATCACCGCCTGTGATATCCGGCTGGCCTCGGCCGATGCCACATTCGGAGTCCGCGAGACCCGGATGGGGCTGGTGGCGGACGTGGGCACCATGCAGCGCCTGCCCAGAGTGATCGCCCCCGGCCACGTCGCCGAACTCGTCTACACAGGTGGCGACATAGACGCGGCCCGGGCGATGGCGATCGGGCTGGTCAACCATGTCTTCCCCGATCGGGAGGCACTGCTGGCCGGGGCTCTGGAGATGGCCGAGGCCATCGCCGCCAACTCGCCGCTCGCCGTGCAGGGTGCCAAGGCGGTGCTGCGGGCCGGTGAGGGGCGATCGGTGACCGAGGGTCTCGACTACGTGGCGGTGTGGAACGCCGCTTTCCTGCTCTCCGATGACCTCTCGGAGGCAATGGCTGCTTTCTCCGAAAAGCGAACGCCGGAGTTCAAGGGAAGCTAAGCCCGCAACGCCGAGGCGAACAGCGCGGGCAGGCGTCGTGGCGATCGGTCCGCCAGAAACCGGGTGAAGAGTTCGGCGGTCCGAGTCCCCGTCCGGGCCGTGATGAACCAGGGAGGCTTAGGTGCCAGATGGGCCTCGCCGGCCAGCAAAGACCGACCCAGCGGTCGGAAGGGACCCCGGGCCACGCTCTTTTCGGGTCGTTCAAACAGCAGGGCGTTGTGTACCACCCCGATGCCGCTCCCGACTTCGTCCAGGGTGTGACCGGGGTAAGCCCCCCAGCTTGCCCGCGGTTGCAGATAGTTGAAGGCCGTCCAGACGTTGATGGCGACGGATCCATAGCGCAGGCGGTTGATGGCTTCGCCAAAACGGGCGCCGAGCTCGGCCATGGTCGAAGGGTGGACGACGATGCCGGCCCCGAGGGTGCCGGCGAGGCGCTCGTTGGCGAAGTCGACCGCGGCGTCGAGGAAGACGGCCGGATCAGAGTATGGGAGCCGGGTCGAGGCGAACGCCGCCGAGAAGAACTCCTCCTCGAACGCCGGGTGGGGGGAATCCGGATCGAGATCCATGACGTGGGCACACGACAGCTCTCCGAGCAGCACCGAACCCGGCATGCGCCCGGCCCTCTGCGAGCGGTCTTCTGCCCCCGGGTAATAGGGGACCCGGTAGGGCTGGGCGTCCATGACGTCGTGGATGTGTTCGACGAAGCGGTCGGCCAAGCCCCAGCCTGCGGCTTGCACCAACACCTGGGCAGCAATGCAGTTGAACCCGCCGTTGAGCAGTTTCTGGGTTGCGAAGTTCTCCGCCTGGAAGCGGAGATCGGCCTCCGTCCACGGACCGGGGACAACGATGAACGGACTCACCCCACCCAGCTCGCTCGAGATCGGTTTCTGCAGCAGCGGTTGGCCCCGACGGCGGCGCTCCTCCCCTTGCTCGCCGGATCCGAACACGATCAGGTCGTGGGTTCGATCGCTTCCGGTGATGTGGACGGTGTCGACGAGGGGATGATTGACCAGTTCCGAACCCAGCTCGGCCCCTCCTTTGAGGATCCGAATCAGGCCGCGCTCGATGAACTCGGCGAAGATCTCGGAGAAGACGGGCTCCAAGTAGTCGTTGATCGGATTCAGCTTGAGGGCGACCACCTGGTTTTCGGCGTAAAGCTTGTAGATGGCGTCGAGGGGAGGGATCGAGTTGATGTTGCCCGCCCCCAGGACGGCACAAACCCGCGCCGGAAGCGAGGGAAACCGGTAAGCGGTGGCGGTGTGCTGAGCGAGGTTGGCCGGAGTGACGCGGGGCTGCATCCGCACCTCGAGCCGGTAACCGCTCAGGAGCAGGGGTTCCCACCACTCCACCGGCAGGACCCGCACCACCGCGGCCCCATTGTGACCGGTCTGGACCCAGGACTGCCGGTAGGTGGTGACACCACGGCCGAGGCGTTGCAACGACTCCTCCAGAGCATTGACCGCCGCCAGCACCCCATAAGGACCGGAGAGCCACTCCTCCATGCCGAACTGGGATTCGGGGTCGAATCCCTTGGCGGCGCTGGCCGCCGCCACCCATCTTCCGGCGGAAAAGTCGGTGCGGCGCCGGATCCCCTGCAACAGGCGCACCCGTTCAGCGATCGAGGTGCGCGCCCAAGCCTCCCTCGCCTCGGCCAGGTCGGCTATCGCCTGATCCAGCCCAGGATCGGGATGGGGGCTGTAGTCGACGCTGGCCACGGCCAGAGGGTAGGACTGTGTGGGTCGATACCCTGCCTCCGGCATGAGAGGCCAGACCGAGCCTGACTATCGCCTGGCCGTGGCGGCTTTGATAGACACCGACCCCGATCTGGCCCGGGCGGTGGCCGCCTACGGGCAACCTGCCTACTGGCACCGCCCTCCCGGTTTCGCCGCCCTTGTCCTTCTCATCCTCGAACAACAGGTGTCGCTCGCTTCGGCGGCCGCCGCCTTCCATCACCTGCGCACCCGGGTAGGCGAGATCACTCCCCGATCGGTGCTGGAATCGAGCGACGGCGACTTGCGAGCCGACGGGTTCTCGCGACAGAAGACCCGTTATGCCCGTCTGCTGGCGGAGGCGGTTCTCACCGGAACGTTCGACCTCGATGGTCTGGCCGGCGTGTCCGACGAAGAAGCCCGCCACCGGCTGGTTGCACTGACGGGAATCGGGCCCTGGACGGCCGACGTGTATCTCCTGGCTTGTCTGCGCCGGCCCGATCTCTGGCCCACAGCCGACCGGGCGTTGCAGGTGGGTACCCGCGAAGTGCTCGGACTTGCCGCGGCTCCCTCGCCGCCTCAGTTAGAGATGATCGGCGCCCGGTGGCGACCACACCGCTCCACCGCCGCCCGCCTGATATGGCACTCGTACCTGACCCGCCGCGGCCGTACCGAAACCGTCTTCTGACGAGTCGATAGTCAGTCGTGCCTTGGTCGGCAGATGGGCGTTACCCCCCACCGGCATTTGGGTGGAGCGGGCCGACCTAGGGTGGGGGAAGGCCGGTCAGGCAAGGAGAGGGCTCTTGATCCGCACCACCCCATTTCACCCCCGCGTGGAAGCCGCCAACCAGACGGGGCTGTGGAGTCACTGGGCGGGCTATCTGGTGGCAGAGAAGTACCAGATGTCCGAGAAGTTCGAGTACTTCGCCATCCGTAGCTCAGCCGGGATGTTCGACACTTCTCCCCTCTACAAGTATTCAATCTCGGGCCCCGAGTCCGAGCGATTCCTCGCTGGCGTCCTGGCCCGGGACATCCGCAAGTGCCGTCCCGGTGGGGCGCAATACACCCTCTGGTGTGACGATCGCGGCTACGTGGTCGAAGACGGGGTCGTCCTTCGGCTCTCCCCCGATCAGTTCCTTCTCACCACAGCCGGTCCCAACCTGTCCTACCTGCGGAACCTGCTCGGATACGAGGCAGTGGAGATAGAAGAGGTCACCGATCAGGTGGGGAGCCTGGCGGTGCAGGGCCCCCGCTCCCGACAGCTCTTGGCCGCTATCGCACCCGAAGTGGCCGATATCGGCTATTTCCGTCTCACCCCGGCCAAAGTGGCCGGTGTCGGGGTGACCATCTCCCGAACGGGGTTTACCGGTGATCTCGGCTACGAAATCTGGGTGGAGGCGGGCGACGCAGTGCCGATCTGGGACGCGGTGGCGGAGGCAGGTCAGGCCCATGGTGTCATCCCCTTCGGCCAGATCGCCCTGCTCATGGCCAGGATCGAGGCGGGCCTCCTCCTGCTCAAGGCCGACTTCGAGTCGAGCCGCTATGCCTGGAACGACGAGCACCGCTCCACTCCGCTGGAACTCGGTTTCGGATGGATGTTTCGTGACCTCGAGACCGAGAACCGGCCCTTCATCGGCCACAACGCCATCAGCCGAGAGCTCACCGAGGGCACCTCACGCTGGAAGGTTGTGGGCCTGGTAATGGACTGGCAGGACTACGACCAGTGCTACACGCGCGCCGGGCTCGTTCCCCCCAAAGACCACACCCCGGTCACCACCGAGTTCATGTTGTACGACGATGATCATCACCAGGTGGGCTACGCCACGAGTTTCATGTATTCGCCCATGCTTCAGTGTCACATCGCTATCGCCCGGGTGCGACCCGAACTATCCAAGGTCGGGACGAAGGTCAACCTTGAGGTGACGATCAACCATCGTTACGAGCTGGTGGGGGCCAACGTCGCCCGGCTGCCACTGTTCAATCCGAGCAGAAAGAGCGCTTGAACAATGGGCACACCAACCCGACGGAAATACGACGCCATCGTCATCGGCGGCGGTCACAACGGGCTGGTCAACGGTGCCTATCTCGCCCGGGCCGGACTCAGCACCCTGATCGTCGAGCGCCGCCATCTGGTGGGGGGAGCAGCCATCACCGAAGAGCTCCATCCCGGGTTCTGGTTCACGACCTTCTCCTACGCCTTATCCCTGCTTCGGCCCGACATCGTTCACGAACTGGAACTGACCAGGCATGGGTTCATGCCTTTGCTGATGCCGACCACCTTTGCCCCCGGGGTCGACGGCGAGTATTTGGTCATGGGCCAGGATCACAACGAGAACCTGAAGGAGATCGCCCGGATCTCGCCCAGGGACGCGGACGCCTACGAGCAATACGAGCACGACCTCACCCGGGTGTGTCAGGCGCTCAAGCCTCTGCTTGACATGGTGCCGCCCAATCTCTTCTCCAAGGACCCGGAGGAGCTGATGGCGATGACCATGCTGGCCAAGCGCTTTCGCGACATGGAGCCGCGGGTGCTCCATAACGCGGTCCGGTTGCTCACCGGCAGTGCCGCGGACTTCCTCGACGACTACTTCGAGAACGAGCTGTTGAAAGGGTGGCTGGCCTCGTCTTCCATCATTGGCACCAAGGTCGGCCCCCGCTCGCAGGGTTCGGGGCTCGTTCTTCTCTACCACAACATCGGCGAGCACGACGGGGTCTTCGGAACGTGGGCCTTCCACAAAGGTGGCAACGGCGGATTCACCCAGGTACTGGCCCGAGCCGCCGAAGCTCTCGGCGCCGAGATCGTGCTCGAGGCTTCCGTCGCCAGGGTCATCACCTCCAATGGCCGGGCGAAGGGGGTGGCGCTCGAAGACGGTACCGAGATAGGTGCCGAGGTGGTGGTGAGTGCTGTCGATCCCCGTCGGACCTTCCTGCAACTCGTCGATCCGCGGGAGCTGCCTGCCGAGCTGGTGGAGAACATCAAACGCTTCAGGTTCCAGGGGACGTCGGCCAAGGTCAACTTCGCCCTGGACGGGTTGCCGAAATATCCGGCCCTGGGAGACCGCGGCGATCAGTATCGCGGCTTCACGAACATCGCCCCTTCGATGGATTATCTGGAGAGGGCCTTCGACGAGGCCAAGTACGGCTGGTACTCCAGTCGGCCCTACATCGACAGCGCCATCCAGTCGACCCTGGATCCGGACATGGCACCGGCCGGGAAGCACGTGATGAGTTGCTTCGTGCAATACGCCCCCTACCACCTGAAAGGCTCGGATTGGGATAGCGAACGCGAGCGTCTGGGCGATACCGTGCAACGCAACCTGGAGAGCTTCTTTCCCGGCTTTTCGGATCTCGTTCTCCACCGCGAGGTGGTCACTCCCCTCGACATCGAGCGGGTGGTGGGGCTGGCGGAGGGCAACATCTTCGCCGGCGAGTTCCTGGCCCCCCAGATGTTCTTTTTCCGACCGGCACCGGGTTGGAACCAGTACCGGACGCCCATCGCCGGCTATTACCAGTGTGGCTCGGGTACCCACCCGGGCGGATGCGTCATAGGGGCCCCGGGCAAGCTGGCCAGCCAGCAGATTCTCAAGGACCGCGCGGCCCAGGGTTTGTGAAGGGCCACCCACCGTCTTGGTACGTCCGCCAGCACGGATGGCGCGTAAGGAGCCCGTTCGTCTACGAGACGACGTCGGAGAGCCGGCTGCTCACCGGCACCGGCGGCGGTGACACCTTCCGACCCCGATAGGCCTGTCCCACCATGTGGAGAAATTGGTAGATGGTGCTCTCCCACGGCGAGAGCGGTCCGGGACGGAACCCGCGGTTGGCCGTTGCCTTCTGCACGTTCTCGCAGGCAGTCCAGTCCTCCCGGTTGGTGATGTCCCAGAAGTCCACTGCGTAGCCGGGACCGAATCCCGCTCGAGCCGACGCTTCGGGCGGGAACAACCAATCACATTCGATGAGAGTGCGGTCCGGAGCCAGCGGAACCAATCGGTGGGTCATCACATAGTCGGGATGGGCGCTGATGAGCAGGTTGGGCCAGAGCCCGACATACACGACGTTCCGGTCGGCGCCAGGCGCCAGGCCCCGGAAGTTGGTACCCGCCGACTCTCCGGTCAGGGACATAGTGACGGCGTGATCCTTCAAGACCATCGTTCCCCCGCACCACAACCCGGACGGGCTGATGTCCAATCCTGAATCCACCGGCGTTACCTGGCACAACTCGGGGTGGATCGAAGTGCAGTGATAACACTCGTGGTAGTTCTCCACCACCAGTTTCCAGTTGGCCGCGATCTCATATGGATGGCGGGCCATCCTGACTAGCCGCCCGGGCTCGTAGGGGGCTAGCACTTCGGCCAGATTCGCATAGGTCCCGTCGAGGGGATCGGCCTCTCCGGAGAGGTCGAGGAACAGCCACCCGAGCCACTCCCCAACCCGGACCGCCGTCAGGGGCCATTCGTTCTGGTCGAAGTCGGGCACCTGTGCCAGCGTGGGTGCTGCCCGCAGGGACCCGTCGAAGCGGTAGGACCAGGCGTGGTACGGACAGCGTATGAGCCGGGCGTCCACCGGGTCACCTACCTCCATGAGCGGGTGGCCCCGGTGCCGGCATACGTTGGAAAATCCGCGAACCGCCCCGGCGGCATCGCGGGCGAGGAGGAACGTCTCGGGCCCATGGGCGATCGCCCGGAGCTGGCCGGGTTGGAGCAGTTCATCGGTCCGGCCGAGACACATCCACCCGGCCGAGAAGATGAAGTCCTGCTCCCAGGCGAAGACCTCCGGTGACCGGTAAGCCTCGGCCGGGAGAGTCCGACTCTGGCCGAATGGCGCCAGCAGCCGGTCCACCGCCGTCACATCGATCGGAGCGAGTCGGGGCAAAGTCACCTCGTGCAGTGCCGCCCAAGCTACTAGCGGAGGGGGCACGCCCCATCTCGACTGTCTGACTTCTCGCTTGGCCGCCCCTGAGGTCGATCCCGCCAGGGCACCCGGTTAGTGTCCGCCGGACAACCGACGAACGAGGCTTGCCATGTGCTTCGACATCGACTCTCAACCGCCCATTCCGCCGATCGAGGGGGCTTCCACCAGCTCCCGTGCCGGTTCGCTTCAGTCGGGCGACGGCTTCGAGTTCGCCGTCTTCGAGGCTTACGCCGATAAGGGAGGCAACACGGGGGTCGTGATCCTGCCCGACGTGCGGGGCCTCTACCCCTTCTACGAGGAACTAGCCCTGCGTTTT
>DATHSX010000519.1:0-2806 GCA_035463935.1 Acidimicrobiia bacterium
ACGAGGCGGGCCAGCGACTTCCTTTCCCCGTTGCCCTCGCCGAGGGTGGCCCGGACGATCGGGGTGAGCGCCCCGGTCTTCTCCACGGCCCGGGCCAGGATGAAGAGGGCGGCCACCGTCATCGGCGCCGGGTTGGAGAACCCGGCCAGGGCCTCTGAGGGGGTGATCACCCCGGTGACGAGCACCGCCACCATCCCCCCGGCCATGGCCACCGCCGGGGAGACCCGGTCGGCGATCAACAAACCGAGCACCGACAGCACCACCGCCAGGGTGAACCAGGCGTCCCAGCCCATGCGGGCGCTCCTTAGCTGGTGGCGGGTTCGCCGATGTAACCCAGCCGCTCGAGGAAGAGGATCACCTGGTTGGCGGCCTCCTCCGGCGAATAGACCGCGGTGTCGATCGTCACCTCGGCGTCGGCCGGCTCTTCGTAGGGGTCGGAGATGCCGGTGAACTCGGGGATCAACCCCGCCCGGGCCTTGGCGTAGAGGCCCTTCCGGTCGCGCTGTTCGCACACCTCGAGGGCGGTGGCAACGTGGACCAGGACAAACCCACCGTTCGACTCGACCAGCGACCGGACCGCCCGGCGGGTCTCGTCGTAGGGGGCGATGGGGGCGCACACCGCGATGCCTCCCGCCTTGGTGATCTCCGAGGCGACGTAGCCGATCCGGCGAATGTTGAGGTCACGGTGCTCGCGGGAAAAGCCCAGCTCTGAGGAGAGATGCTTTCTGACCAGGTCGCCATCGAGCATGGTCACCGGCCGGCCGCCCATCTCCAGCAGCTTGACGAGAAGGGCGTTGGCGATGGTCGACTTGCCCGCCCCCGAGAGACCGGTGAAGAACACGGTGAAGCCCTGCTGGGCGCGGGGCGGGTGGGTGCGGCGCAGCTCGGCCACCACCTCCGGGTAGCTGAACCAGGCGGGAATCTCCCGGCCGGTGGCGAGCCGCTCCCGCAGTTCGGTCCCGGAGATGTTGACGGTCTTCACACCGTCGGGGATCTCGTCTTCGGGGAAGTAGGTGTCGAGTTCGGGGGCGTAGACCATCATCCGGAAGTCGACCATCGACATCCCGAGCTCCTCCTCGTGTTTGGCCAGGAGCTCCTGGGCGTCGTACGGTCCGTAGAAAGGCTTGCCGGTCGAGTCGGATCCAGGTCCGGCGTGGTCGCGGCCCACCACCAGGTGGGTGCAGCCGTGGTTCTTGCGGATGATGGCGTGCCAGACCGCCTCGCGGGGGCCGCCCATCCTCATGGCCAGCGGCAGCAGCGACACGGCCGCGGTGTTGTGGGGGTAGCGGTCGAGGACCGCCTGGTAGCAGCGGACCCGGGTGTAGTGGTCGACGTCGCCGGGTTTGGTCATCCCCACCGAGGGATGGATTAAGAGGTTGGCGCCCACCTCGGTCGCCGCTCGCATGGTCAGCTCGACGTGGGCCCGGTGCATGGGGTTGCGGGTCTGGAATGCCACCACCCGGGTCCAGCCCCGCTTGGTGAACTCCTCCCGCAGGTCGGCAGGGGTCTTGCGCAGCTGGCGGAAGTCGTAGTGGACCGGCATCTCCAGCCCCTCGACGGCGCCGCCCACGTAGACCGGGCTGGTCCGGTTGAGCAGGTAGGAGACGCCGGGATGGTCGGGGTTGGTGCTGCCGAACACCTGCTCGGCCTCGGCCGCCCGGTCGGGCCGCCAGATGTCCTCGATGTGGAGGGCGGCCAGCATCACCCCCTCGGGGTCGCGGAGGGCGACCCGGTCGCCGATGTCCCAGCCGGCGGCTATCTCCCCGGGCACGTCGAGGTTGATCGGCATCGGCCAGAGGGTCCCGTCGGCGAGGCGCATGTCAGTGCACACCCGGTCGTAGTCGGCGCTGGTCAGGAACCCAGTGAGAGGGGAGAATCCGCCGTTCAAGAGCAGCTCCAGGTCGCACAGCTGGCGGGCGGTCAGATCCCACGACGGCCAGTCGCGGGAGAGGTTGCGGATCTCCTCCTGACGTTCGGCGGGCGCCATCAGGTTCTTGAGTTCACCGCCGTGCGGCGCGTTCAAATGGTCGGTCATGGCTCTGCTGCCCCACTCTCTCTATAATTCCGACCTGAATAGTCGGGATACTCCTCAGGAGAAGTTACCCGCCCTTCCTCCCGCCGTCAATGTCGATAATCTCTACCTCGGAAGTAAGAAATGTGGATCAGCCGTAAGACCGACTACGCCACCCGGGCTGTGCTGGCTCTCGCTCTGGCCGAGGGGAAGCGGTCGCTCAAGTCCCAGGAGATCGCCGAGCGGACCCACATCCCCTCGACCTTCCTCGAACAGATCATGGCCCAGTTGCGGGGGGCGGGGATCGTCCGCTCCGAGCGGGGCCCGGCCGGCGGCTACCGGCTCAACCATCCCCCCGACCAGATCACCCTGGAGCGGGTGGTCCGCCTCTTCCAGGGCCCGCTCGCCCCGATCTCCTGTGCCACCCGGAGCGAACCCGAACCCTGCCCGATGGACCCGTTCTGCTCGTTGAAGGAGACCTGGGAGGAGGTCCGGGACGCCACCATCGCCATCCTCGAACGGACCACCTTCGCCACCCTGGCCCAACGGGCCGGCGGCGCCTGGGTGGAGATCGAACCGCCCCGGTCAGCTCCTATGGGCCGCGCGCCTTCCCAGAGCTTGATCGGGCGCACGTCAACCCGGACTTAACACCCCCAGCAGCCAGAGTGCGCCGGCCACCAGGATGACCACGGCGGTGATGGCGGCAGCGATCAGCAGCCAGCGGGTGGGCATCTGTTCCGAGCGTAGCTAGGGGCCGATCCCACTAGGCTCGCCGCAGATGCGCGCACCGAAGAG
>DATHSX010000520.1:0-8265 GCA_035463935.1 Acidimicrobiia bacterium
AGGTCACGTCGGGGGCCCTCGTCGAGGCATTGGCAGCCCGGGTCCCGGTCGTGGCCACCCGATTTCCGCACGCCCTGGAATTGCTCTCCGCCGGCGCCGGTGAGTTGGTTGACCATCACGACCCCGGGGCGGTGGCGGTGGCGCTCGAGAAGCTGCTCACCGACCATTCCGCCCGGCACGCTGCCGACACTGCCATCAGCCGGATCCGGGCCCAGCTTTCATGGAAGGCGGTGGCTGCCCGTTACGAAGCAGCGATTTCGAGGGTGGGAGTCGAGGCGGGAGCAGCGTGAGGCTGCCCCCGGTCAGTCTTGATCACCTGTCGGCGCTCTGCGACGACACGGGGCTGATCGAGCACGCCTGGTTGGCCGTTCCGCGGCGGGAATCCGGATACACAGCAGATGACAACGGCCGCCTGCTGGTCGTGCTGGCCCGGGCCGACCCGGATCGGCTGTCTGAGGAGTCCCGTGGCCAGGTGCTCCGCCTTTGCCGTCTGGGGCTCGGCTACCTCCAGCACGCCGCCCTGCGCCGGGAGACCGGCTTTCACAACCGTTTGTCGTTCGAGCGGCGCTGGCTCGACCAGCGGGGATCCGACGACAGCATCGGAAGAGCGCTCTGGGGCTTGGGAACCCTGGCCGCTCGCACCGGGGAGGCCCACTTAAGAGAGGCTGCCCATGCGCTCTTCTTCCAGCATTACCGCCTGGCCAGCCCCTATTCCCGGGCCATCATCTACGCGATCCTGGGTGGACTCGAGATGGCCGAACTCGACGGTTCCGCCGAGTTGAGGCGCCAGCTCCGCTCCTGGGCTGGGCAGCTACCGCAACGGTCGGGGGTCTGGCGCTGGCCCGAGCCGCGCCTTGTGTATGACAATGCCCGACTTCCCGAGGCCCTGATGGGGGTCGGCGCCACGTTGTCCGATGATCGGCTCGTGCAGACCGGGCTGGGCCTGCTCGAATGGTTGGTCGAGACCGAGACCGCCCCGGGGGGATCCCATTTCAGTTTCACCCCGGTGGCCGGCAGGGATCCGAGCCACCTCGGACCTGGCTTTGACCAACAACCCATTGAAGCTTGGGCCATGATCGACGCTTGCGTTCTGGCGGGCAGGCTGGCCGGGGCGGCCTGGCAGGAGCCGGCCATCATGGCCACCGAGTGGTTTCTCGGGCGGAACGATGTGGGAGCGATGATGGTGGACCATGCCACCGGAGCCGGATTTGACGGTCTGACCCCCACCGGCCCTAACCGTAATAGGGGTGCCGAGTCCACCCTGGCGGCGGTGGCGGCGATGTCCCACGCCTGGATCAATTCGCCCGATCGCTCCTGAAATCACAAGAAAAGTGTCGAGATCTGGTATCCAGGTTCCGACATCTTCGATTGTCCCCAGCAAGGCGGTAAAGGGATGGTCCGCCTCAACAGATCCGACGTAGTTATCAGGCCCGACGTCCGACGCGTGGTGGCCCGCCTGTTCATACCCGGCTTCGCCGGGACCCTCGATGCTCTCGGGGGGGCCCGCGTGGACCCGATCGTTCAGCGGACCATGGAGTTGTCGGAAGCAGAGATCCATCAACAACTCGCTGATTCACGCCGGCTCTTCGCCGGGCGGCATCGCGACCTGGAACGCCTCTGGGAGGCCAACTTCCTCCAGGCCCTACCCCACAGCCCTCGCATGAAGGACGCAGGGCCCGAGTTGCGGGCGCTCCTCGGTGCGATTTTCACCCAGGAGTACGCCTTCGAGGCCTCCGCCGTCTGCAACCCCTCCATCGTCCCTTATCCGGTGGAGCAACAGGGTGATTCTCTGCGGTTCGTAATGAGCGCCCGCGCCATCGGCGAAGGCCACATCTCTTCCATCGAGTTCCGTACGGGTAGCGTCAGTTCGGCGGGGACGATCCAACTCGACGACGTCGACCTGACAGTGGAGGTCGGAGGAAGGACGTCGGTCACCTATCGCAAGGGTGCCTTCCTGAACAAACTCGAGGAACTGGGGGCCGATCCCGCGATCGCCCTGGACATATGCGACGCGCTGCCCTCCCGCTTCACGTTCGATGATCTGGCAGCCGTCCTGCCGAACATCGATTCCCCCACCGCATATCCGGCCGTCGCCTTCGAAACCATCAGGTTGATCCACTGGTTGGCCTCGTCCAACTATCGCCTGGAGTTTGAGGACGGCCGGATCGGCGACCGGCTGATCTTCCCGGCCGGCCCGGCCGACAGCCACGGCATGGAGGATGCCCGGTTCGTGGCACTCGTCGAGGATGATGGGTCCACCAGCTATTACGCCACCTACACCGCCTATGACGGATTCCAGATCCTTCCACAGCTGATCCAGACTCCCGATTTCCGGCACTTCGACATCACCACCATGTCCGGGGACAGCGCCCGCAACAAGGGCATCGCCCTCTTCCCGACCAAGTTCGACGGCAGCTACGCGGCGCTGTCGCGGCTGGACCGGGAGAAGTTGTATCTCACCTTTTCAGATGACGTTCGCAGCTGGGAGACATCGCAGCTGATCTATGAGCCGACCGCCAGCTGGGAGATGGTCCAGATAGGGAATTGCGGCAGCCCGCTGGAGACGTCCGAAGGCTGGCTGGTGCTGACCCACGGCGTGGGTCCCATGCGCCGGTACTGCATTGGCGCGATTCTTCTCGACAGGAAGGATCCCAGCCAGGTGCTCGGACGGTTACGGGACCCGCTGATCGAACCCGAAGAAGCCTTCCGGGACGGCTACGTGCCCAACGTCGTGTACTCCTGCGGCGGCCTTATTCACTCAGGGAATCTGATCCTGCCTTACGGGCTCTCCGACCACAGCATCGCCTTTGGCGTGGCGCCCGTGGTCGATCTGCTCGAGGCGATGGCCTGACGGGCCCAGGCGCACGTCTGCCCTGCCGGCGCTACTTCTTGGCGTCAACCGCTCGTCTGAGCTGGTCTTTGTTCATGCCGGATCGGCCTTTGATGTTCATCTTCCGGGCTTCCTGGTAGAGCTGGTCATAGGTACGACCACGGGCACCGCCCCGTGATCGGAGGCCACCGCGCCGGCTGGAGGGCATGTCCTCCAGGGAGAGCCGGGAAGGTTCTTTGGCCTCACCCGCCTGAGCCCGCGCCTTGTTGACGGTGCGAGCAGCGATCTCCTCGGCCTTGTCCTCACTCTGACCACGCTCCTGCAGGGAGTCCTTGATGTGGTCGTATTGGCGCTCTCGCTTCTTGCTCCAAGCTCGCTGGGGCATGTGGCACCTCCTTGGTGCGAACCGCAGAACCTCTGCTGCCCGACCGGTACCCTCCAGTCCGGGCTCCGAAACGGGGCGATCGCGCGTCTTCTCCGGTAGCTAGGGTCCGCTTCCCCTTGGGTTTGAGTTTCGATCCGATCGCTGAGGCCCGCCGTCAATGGGTCAGCCACGGGTGGAGTGGTTCGGCGGCGGGGATGGCCGCCGTCACGACCCTGGTTCGGGTACACCAGCTGGTGATGGCGCGAGTGGACAGCACTCTGGAGCCGTACGGGCTGAGCTTCGCGCGCTTCGAGATTCTGCGCCTGCTCGCCTTCAGCCGCGAGGGCCAGCTACCCATGGGAAAGATCGGTGCCCGGTTGCAGGTCCATCCCGCCAGTGTCACCAGCGCCGTGAAGCGCCTCGAACAGAATGGGCTGGTGCAGCGGGTCGAGCATCCGGCTGATAGCCGTAGCACCATCGCGGTTCTCACCCCGGCCGGTCGAAGGCGGTTGGAGCCCGCCACCGCGGCCCTCAACCTCGTCTTTGCCAGCCTGGGGCTGACCGATCCAGAGCTCAACCAGGTGATTGCCCTGCTCAACGGTATTCGGCAAGCGGCAGGAGATCCCGTGGGCTCCGGCGCCGAGCAGCCAAGATAGTTTGAAATCAAACAATCTCCCACTAGCGTTGGGATCAAGGAGGCAGGACATGTCGCGAACGGCCCCGGGTGGCTATCAGCCGGTCAACAGGCTGCGGTTCGTCACTGCCACCACCCTCTTTGATGGGCATGACGTCGCCATCAATATCTTTCGACGCATGTTGCAGGCCTCGGGCGCCGAGGTGATCCATCTTGGCCATAACCGATCGGGCCTCGAGATCGTCCAGACCGCGATCGAAGAAGACGTCCAGGCCGTAGCTGTGACCTCTTACCAGGGAGGGCACATGGAATTCTTCCGGTACCTGCGTGACCTCCTGGTCGAAAGAGGAGCCGGGCACATCCGCATCTTCGGGGGTGGCGGCGGCACGATCCTCCCCACCGAAGGCCGCGAGCTCATGGAGTACGGGATCAGCCGCATCTACTCGCCCGACGATGGTCGAGCTCTGGGCCTGCAGGGGATGGTCGACGACATGCTCGCCTCCGCCGATTTTCCGACCGGCGAGTTGGGCGAGGCAACGCTGGGGGATTTGACCGCCGGTGATCACGGCCTGATCGCCCGCCTGATCTCTGCCGTCGAGAACTGGCCGGACAAGTATGCCGACCTGGTCGAGAGCCTTGAGCGACAGGCGGAGAAGTCCGACGCCCCGGTCATCGGCGTTACCGGCACCGGCGGCTCGGGCAAGTCCTCGCTGGTCGACGAGATCGTGCGCCGTTTCCTCCTCAACTTCCCGACCCGCCGGATTGCGATCATCTCGGTTGATCCGTCCAAGCGCCGCACCGGGGGGGCTTTGCTGGGCGACAGGATCAGGATGAACTCCATACCCAACGAGAGGGTGTACATGCGGTCGATGGCGACCCGGCAGGCCAACCTGGCTCTTTCCCCGTCGGTGGCCGCCGCCCTCAACGTGGTCAAGGCGGCAGGTTTCGATGCCGCGATTCTCGAGTCGTCAGGGATCGGGCAGGCCGATACCGCGATCGTCGACCACTCCGACTTGTCCGTCTACGTCATGACTCCCGAGTATGGGGCCGCCTCCCAACTCGAGAAGATCGACATGCTCGATTTTGCCGATCTGGTGGTAATCAACAAGTCCGATAAGCAGGGAGCCGAGGATGCCCTGCGCGACGTTCGCAAACAGTTTCGCCGCAACCGGGTCCGATTCGACGAACCCGACCAGGACCTGCCTGTCTATCTGACGGTGGCTTCCGACTTCAATGACCCGGGCACCAACCGCTTCTACCAGGCGTTGATCGGGGCGGCGACCCAGCAGTTGGGATGGGAGGGGACCAGCCTCGACCTGCCGACGGATCCTTCGGCCAAACAACACGTGGTTCCCCCCACGCGGCAGCGTTACCTCGCCGAGATCGCCGACGAGGTGAGAAGCTACGACCGGTGGGCAGGCGAGCAAGTCGAGGCGGCCGAAGAGGTGTACCGCTTGCGGGCGGTGTCTGACCAGGCCACGGTCGAGGGTCAAATGGACGCGGCCCTGGACAAGCTCGATCATTCCAACCTGGCGGCCCTGGAGGCATGGGACGCGACCTTGGCGAGGTATCGAGCCAGCGAGTTCATCTTCGCGGTGCGAGGCCGCGAGGTAACGGTCCCCATCACCTACGAGAGCATGTCTCACATCACTGTTCCGAAGGTCGCCACGCCCCGATACCGCGGCTGGGGCGACCGGCTGGCCTGGATGCTGCAAGAGAACCTGCCCGGGGTCTTTCCTTTCACGGCTGGGATCTATCCGTTCAAGCGCACCGAGGAGGACCCGACGAGGATGTTCGCGGGCGAGGGTCCTCCGGAACAGACCAACCGGCGGTTCCACTACCTGGCGGCGGGAATGGCCGCCAAACGATTGTCGACGGCTTTCGACTCCGTGACGCTGTACGGGGAAGACCCCCACCGCCGGCCCGATATCTACGGGAAGGTCGGTAACTCGGGGGTTTCGATCGCCACCCTCGACGACGCCAAGAAGCTCTATTCGGGTTTCGACCTCAACGACCCGATGACCTCGGTTTCGATGACCATCAACGGGCCGGCCCCCACGATCCTGGCCTTCTTCCTGAATGCGGCCATTGATCAGGCATGCGAGAAGCACATTCGCTCCACCGGTCTGATGAGAGAAGTCGGGGCCAAGATGGAGGCGATCCACGGCAACCGGCCCCGACCCCGGTACGAGGGGGACCTACCCGCCGGACACGACGGCCTCGGGCTGATGCTGCTGGGGGTGACGGGCGACCAGGTCCTCGACCCCGACACGTACCAACGGATCCGTTCGGAGACTCTCAAGAAGGTGCGGGGTACCGTCCAGGCGGACATTCTCAAAGAGGACCAGGCCCAGAACACCTGTGTCTTCTCCACCGAGTTCTCGCTGCGGATGATGGGCGACATCCAGCAGTTCTTTGTTGACCAACAGGTCGACAATTTCTACTCGGTGTCCATCTCGGGATACCACATGGCAGAGGCGGGGGCTAACCCGATCAGCCAGCTCGCCTTCACTCTCGCCAACGGCTTCACCTATATGGAGTATTACCTGGCGCGGGGGATGCACATCGATGACTTCGCTCCCAACCTCTCGTTCTTCTTCTCAAACGGCATCGACCCCGAGTACGCCGTGATAGGCCGGGTCGCCCGGCGAATTTGGGCCAAGGCCATCAGATACAAATACGGGGGCAACGAACGAAGCCAGAAACTCAAGTACCACATACAGACCTCGGGCCGCTCGCTGCATGCCCAGGAGATCGGGTTCAACGACATCAGGACCACGCTCCAGGCGCTGTACGCGATCTACGACAACACCAACAGCCTTCATACCAACGCCTACGACGAAGCGATCACCACCCCCACCGAGGAGTCGGTGCGCAGGGCCCTGGCGATCCAGCTCATCATCAACCGCGAGCTGGGCCTCGCCAAGAATGAGAACCCGCTGCAGGGCTCTTTCATCATCGAGGAACTCACCGACCTGGTCGAAGAAGCCGTGCTGGCGGAGTTCGACGCGATCTCTTCCCGGGGTGGGGTGCTGGGGGCGATGGAGCACCAGTATCAGCGAGCCCGGATCCAGGAGGAGTCGCTCTACTACGAGCGCATGAAGGAATCCGGCGAACTGCCCATTGTGGGGGTCAACACCTTCCTCTCGGCGGAGGGATCACCTTTCCAGGTGCCTTCTCAGCTGATCCGGTCGACTCCGGCCGACAAAGACCGCCAGATCGCCAACCTGGCAGCATTTCAGAGCCGTCACTCAGAGATGACGCCGATGGCGCTGAACGCGCTCCAGCGAACCGCCACCGGGCCTGGCAACGTATTCGAAGTGCTGATGGAGGCCGCCAAAGTGGCATCGCTGGGCCAGGTAACTCGCGCTCTGTACGAGGTCGGCGGTCAATACCGTCGCAATATGTAGGCCGGCTCCTGACATGCACCGGCGTCGACAGGCAAGTACCGTTGCGCGGCAGCCGACGGGCTGCATCCTTAAGGAGGCAATTGAATGACGCGAGTGCGATGGTTTGCGCTGCTCGCCGTGTTAGCGCTGGTCGCCGCTGCCTGTGGAACCACAGCTGAGACGACCACGACCACGGCGGCTCCCGAAACCACGACCACCACCGCGGCGCCCGAGACTACGACCACCGGGGTGCCCGGGTTCGAGTTCGAGGGGCTGAGCGTGGCGGCCGAGAGCTGTGACTACGGCGGCAAGATCCAATCGATCGAAGCGACCGGGGAGTTCGAGGTCACCTTCACCATGTGTTCGCCCGCTCCCGCCTTCCGGGAGATCGTGGCCTTTGCGGTGTTCGGAGTCCAGCCCGAGGAGCATCTCGAGGCCACGGGCGGATCCCCCCTCGACAATCCGGTCGGAACCGGGCCGTTCGTCCTCGACGCCTGGAACCGGGGTGACTCGATCGTCTTCCAGGCGAATGACAACTACTGGGGCGACACTCCGGCCTACCAGACCCTGGTGTTCCGCTGGGCGACTGAAAGCGCGGCGCGGCTGCTCGAGCTGCAGTCGGGCAATGCCGACTACATCACCAACCTGGCCGCGGCCGACATCCCCACCGTCGAGGGTGATTCCAACCTCACCCTGCTCCCCAACCAGAACCCCAACATCTTCTACCTGGGGATGTCCACCAACGTCGCCCCGTTCGATGACCCGGCGGTGCGCCAGGCCATCGCCTTGGGGATCAACCGGCAGCAGATCGTCGACAACTTCTACCCGCCGGGCTCCGAGGTTGCGTCCCACTTCGTCCCCTGCTCGATCCAAAACGGTTGTGAAGGTGAGGAGTGGTACGAGTTCGATCCCGAGGCTGGCCGGCAGTTGCTGGCCGATGCCGGTTTCGAAGGATTCGAGACGACCCTCTACTACCGGGACGTGTTCCGGGTCTATCTGCCCGAACCGGGCGCGGTCGCCAACGAGATCGCCCAGCAGTTGTCCGACA
>DATHSX010000521.1:0-6261 GCA_035463935.1 Acidimicrobiia bacterium
CTTCCTCTACTGGCCCGGACTGGACCTCTGGTACGTCCAGCCCTGCTGCTCGACCCGCTTCCTGGCTTCAGACTCCGAGAGCATGACCTCCTGCCCGGCCGGCCCGAAGACGGTGACGTTTTCCTTCGGCCGGCTAACAAACCAGAAGATCGCCAAGGGAACGAAACCGACGAACCAGAGGAACAAGAGCAGCGCGAGGCCAATGCCGCCGCGGGTCCATGCGTCGGTCCGGCAAGCACTGAGATCGCTGCCCGACAAACCAACACATTCGTCCCCGATGCCCAGGGCGGCAGCCAAGATCCCGACGGCCATCAGGACGGTCCAGACGAGGATCGCCCACGTCGCTTTACGAACCGGCATTTCCAGTTCCTCCTCTCAGCGTCCACGCAGGGAGGTCCTCCTTCCTGACCGGGTCGAACCTAAAGTGAACCGCCGGCCCGCACATCGGGGCAGCACCCTGAGCCGTACCCTGATCTTCCTCGCGGTCGACTCCTCATGGGCCTTCTGTCACAGGCACATGGCCAGCCGAGCAGCGGCAAACGGTCTTGTTGGCTGCCGACCCGCGCCAGCGCCCGCTTGCGGTGATCGGCGCCTTTGCCGGCCCTGTCGAAGGGGTCAGGCATTTGTCGAATCCTCGGATCTAAAGGAGGCTGACACCGAGGTCCGCCGCACCATCGCTGAGTTGGCAGCGTGGCGTGACGAAGTTGAATTGGAACTAACCAAGGCGCTGCGTTCGGCGCAAGAATCTCACCGCAGCTGGTCCGAGATCGGCGCGGTGCTCGGTGTCTCGAAGCGGGCAGCGCAGCAAATATGCCGGTCGAAGCTCACCGCGTAGCCAAATGGCCCGGGGGGGTGGCATGGCTCGCTCTGGCACCGATACCCCTTGCCGGGAACCAGTTGGGGAACCAGTTTGACGGTGGCCAGGACAGCGCCACCTCTCACCACGTCTCTCTACGTCTCACATCGTTCGCGCCGCAGCCGCGCCACAGACCCGTTACAGCCTGCCGTTTTCCCTGGTGGCGGCCTCGAGCGAGTCCAGGAAAAGTCTCCAGCTCCGCAATCGAGGACTCGAGGTCGGAGAGCTCTGCTTGGGCCACGGTTAGCTGCTCCTCTCGCTCGTCTGGGTGGCGCCCGTCGCGGTTGGTTATCTGTGGCTCCGGCTAGGTAGTGGGGTGTCGGCCCAGGATCCTCGGGCCCGGTCGCAGCGCATGGTGGTTTTGGGATCGGCGTGGGAGGCGGCCTCTTGGACATCTCGGAGCACAACCCCAGCATCGAGGGCCTCGGTAATGAACGAGTGGCGCAGCGAGTGAGGGCTGATCTTCTTGCCGATCCCAGCTTGGCGGGCCAGTCGCTTGACGATGCAGGTAGCGGCATGCCGATCAAGCCGGGCCCTGTTAAACAGGATGGGCCCTGGCTGCGTTCCCTGATACACGAATCGATCGACCGGGCGGTACGTGGCGCCCCTCTCTCCCGGCAGCCAGGTGTTCGTGAGATAGGCGCGCCGAAGGTGAGAGACCGCGCTTGCGTCCCATTCTCTTCGGCAGCCAGCCTGGTGGCCAGCTGCTCCGCCTCCTGGGTGGTGCCGGCTGTATGCCAGCGGCGCCGTTCTCTCCTGGTGATCGCGATATCTGATGTGTGGGCACGGGCCGAAAGCAGTTCGGTCGCTGGCCATAAACGTGGCTTCGTTGCTAGGTTCAACAACGGCCACGTAGCGTCCGGGACGGCCGTCTCCTCAAGCAACTGGCGGGACACCAACCCGTCAGAACGTGCATAAATCCTATCGACCAGTCAAACCACCGGAGCAAGTAAACCAGCCCAGCCGAATGCCCTATGAGAGCTCCTAGCGATGTCAGCTCCATCTAGGCGGGTGAGCGAGCTGAGCCACAGATCCGACGAGTCCAGACAGCCATGAATAGGCAGGCGCAGACTGTCGAGAGCTCCCATCACATCTCGCGGCGAGACCTGCTGCGGCTGGCGCTGGCCGCCAGCAGCCTTCCAATGGCTCCATGGCTGGTCGCCTGCGCTGCCCAGGAAGATGACGGCGCTCTCCCCAGTCCAGCTTCCGGCGCTCCCGCCGAATCGACCAGCACCGATTTCGCTGCGCCCACCGGTGATCCCCTGCTGGACGGGCTTGGCGAGCTGATCATTCCGCTCGATACCGTCGAGCCCGTCGATCAATTCGGGGATCTTCGGTCCCTGGCACCGCTCCTGTCCAGCGCCAGCATCGTGGGATTGGGCGAAGCAACCCATGGAACCCACGAGTTCTTCACCCTCAAGCACCGGCTGATTCGCTATCTCGTGGAGGAGCTGGGGTTCACCCGACTCGCCGTCGAGCTGCCCTGGTCGATGGCCCCGGTCTACGACAACTACATCCAGTCAACGGCCGCGCTCGAGGCGGTGATGGCCAGTCCGTACGCCTGGACCTGGAAGACTCAGGAAACGATCGACATGCTCGCCTGGCTGCGGCGGCACAACACCGGGCTCGAACCCGCCCGCCGGGTTCGCCTGCATGGAATCGATCCACAGCTGAGCATGGAGGCTGGAACCCGTTCCGTCCTCGAGTTCGTTGGAGGCGTCGATGCCCCCGCAGTTGCGGAGTTCGAAGGACTATACGCCAACGCAACCAGTGAGGATGAGACCGCATGGCCCGCAGCGCTCATCGACGCCGAGCTGGCGTTTGAGACCCTGGCCGGACGCCGGGAGCAATATGCCTCGTCGTCATCGGCGGAGGCCTTCGGAGAGGCGGTGCATGCCGCCCGTATCGTGGTTCAGACCAGCACCGTGCGGACGGCAAGGCTGGAAGACCCTTCCACCGCCCTCGCGTTACGTGACGAGTACATGGCGGAGAACGCCGTGAGGCTGCTCAATCAGGGTACGGGAAACGAGCGTATCGTTCTGTGGGCCCACAATCAGCATGTGTTCACCGTTCGTCTGGCCGATGCGCCTGGCCCACCGATGGGTCTGCACCTACGCCAGGCACTCGGCGAGGCCTATGCCGTTATCGGGTTCGATTTCGCCGTCGGCGGGTTCATGGCCCGGACGGCCAGCACGACACCAGCCAAGACGCCAGCCCCAAATCCGGTGGAGGCTCAGACAATCGAAGCAGCGCCGCAGGACTCTTATGCCGCGAAGTTCGAGCACTTGGCACCTGATGCGTTCATCCTCAACCTGCGCGATCTTGATGCGGCTTCGCCGGTTGCCGACTGGCTCTCCGATCCCCATCCGGTCTGGTCGGTTGGTGCGGTTTTTAACCCACCCCATAGCGCTGGGTTCACCATTGCCCTGCCGGTGACCGATAGTTTCGATGCCCTCGTCTTCATCCGGGAGACGACACCATCGATGGTGGTACCTGAGGCTTCGGCCGGGTGCAGACGCCTCGTTTTGCTGTGATGCCCGAGAGTGGGGCTTGTTCCGTTTTTTGGCTGAGCCCCTGATGGCCGGGATGGTGGGTTGTTTGTGTCGCCGTGATTGCGCTCGACGGGATGCCCGAGGATCCGTCGTGCGGTGGTTGAGCGAGAATTTGGGATCCGACGAGATCGCGGGTTTGACGTTTGGTGAGGCCGCGACGACAGGAGTTATTGGTCTGGCACAGCCGAGAGCGATCGAAGTGCTGGTGGAGATCACCGAAGCAGTGACTGTCTCATCCGCCCCATCTCCGATATCGCCTATGCCACGTGGCAGGGCGACAGGCCGGTGAAGGTCACCTCCTTCTCGTGTACCTTCTCGTCACGGAAGCATTGGCCATTAGGTTCAAGGAGGCGATTGAGTCCAGGTCGCATCAACCATCGGGAAAGCTGCCGGAGCGCCTTGGAAGGTCGCACAAGTAGACAGCTCACTCGTGGTGACCCTCTTTGGTGATCGGGAAATGACGGGGGTTCAGCGCCAGGCGAGCGGGGGAGCCACGTGGGTCAGGATTTCCTCGAGAACGTGGGCGTTGTAGTCCACGCCGAGCTGGTTCGGCACCGTCAAGAGCAGAGTGTCCGCTGCCTGGATGGCCTCGTCTTTAGCGAGCTGGTCGACTAGCGCGTCGGGTTCGGCGGCGTAGGAGCGCCCGAAGATGGCCCGGGTAGTCTCGTCGATCATGCCGATCTGGTCGCTGGAGTGGCGGTCTTGGCCGAAGTAGGCCCGGTCCAGGTCAGTGGTCAGAGCGAAGATGCTGCGACTCACAGACACCCGGGGCCGGCGGGTATGGCCAGCCTCCTTCCAGGCCTGGCGGTAAGCCTCGATCTGCTTGCGCTGCTGGACATGCAGGGGCTCTCCCGACTCATCGAACTTGAGCGTGGAGGACTGCAGGTTCATGCCCAGCCGGGCGGCCCACACTCCGGTGGCGTTGGAGCCCGACCCCCACCAGACCCGTTCCCGCAGCCCCTCCGAGTGCGGCTCTAACCGCAGCAGGCCGGGGGGGTTAGGGAACATCGGCTGAGGGTTCGGCTCGGCAAAACCCCGGCCCTCCAGCAGTTCCAGCACCACCTCGGTACGTTTGCGGGCCATGTCGGCGTCGGTGTCGCCCTGGGCCGGCTGGTAGCCGAAATAGCGCCACCCGTCTACCACCTGCTCGGGCGACCCCCGGCTGATGCCGAGCTGGAGGCGCCCACCCGAGATCAAGTCGGCGGCGCCAGCGTCCTCAACGAAGTACATGGGGTTCTCGTAGCGCATGTCGATGACGGCGGTGCCGATCTCGATCCGCGCGGTCCTCGCCCCCACCGCGGCCAGCAGGGGGAAAGGTGAGCCGAGCTGACGGGCGAAATGATGCACCCGAAAGTAGGCACCGTCGGCGCCCAGCTCCTCGGCGGCTACCGCCAGCTCGATCGACTGGAGGAGGGCGTCGGAAGCCGAGCGCGTACGCGAGCCAGCGCCGGTTGTCCAGTGGCCAAAGGAAAGGAATCCGATCTTCTTCACCCTGTCCTCAACCCGCCAGGGACGAATTGATTCCGAAACCGTGTGGCTCTTCTGCGCCGAGTCGAACCAGAACAACTCGCCCTGCGGGTCGCTCAGCAAATCTTGACTCACAGTCGGGCATGACCGGCAAGCTCGTTCAAGGAGGACAGATCGTGCCTTCCGCGAAAGCTTCGCTCGATGGCCTGCGAAGTTTGCGACCGTCAAGAGCCCTGTCCGTTCAGGACTTTTCAGGCTCTGTCGGCCGAGGTCGGTTACCGGTGATCCGTGTTTGGTCCGCACCTGACCCGCGCCAGCGCCCCTGACTCTCTGACCAAGGCGCCAGCAATCAAGTCCCAGCCAGATATTCGGACTTTCCCGCAGGAACCGATCAAGCAAGTCGGTGGATCAGGCGCCGAAGGTCAAGTTCGGCAAGGGATGGCCGATAGGGCCGGCTGGTGGTTCCTCCCTGAAGCTCGCGGTAATCGACACCCTGACCGAAATTGAGGTATCCGCCGGCTCGATCTAGGTAATCCTCCCGATGCGTCCTATCAGGCCTTACTCGTACCTTGAGGCCAGAGAGGAGCAAGCCATCAACAGTTACTACTACGAGTTCACAGCCCGCGATCGCATTAAGAGCTGGCATGCCGTAGCCGAGCAGTCCCGCCGTGCCCGGTCGATGAAAGCTTGGAAGCGCACAAGACAGGGCCCAACGCGCCTCAGGCCGAATCCACGCTTCAATCTTCCCGCGGCATCCCTCTTTGACGCTCTGACAAGTGGAGTCCTGAGACAGAGAAGTTGATCGGACCAGCTCTCGTTGGCCGTCACGGCATAGGCGATGACCGCTGACGGTCGGCCCGATCAGATTATTGCCTGGTCATAATGGGATCATGCGCTCCCGAGTGTCGAGTCCGATTGTGGTGGGCCGTCACAAAGAACTCGAACGCATCTTGGGCAAGCTGCGCACTGACGCAGCAGATCATCACCCGCTGATCGTTGTCGCAGGCGAGGCGGGCGTGGGCAAGACCCGATTCGTCGAGGAAGCCTGCAGCCGCGTCAGTAAGTCTGGGTACCGAGTCCTCTCGGGCGGTTGCATCAACCTGGGGGACGCCTACCCCTATGCGCCATTCGTCGAGGCGTTGCGCGACCTCGCATCCTTGCGCCCGGGCGGTCAAGTGAATTCGCTCGAAGTAGGCGATGGGGACCTCGCTCGTTTTCTGTTCCCGGTCGCCCATCCAACCACAACTGAGCCCACCACCGGACTGTCCTACACCTCTCCCCAAGCGAGTCTGTTCGAGGGCCTGCTCAGGTTACTCGTGCAGCTGACCGAGACATCGCCACTCCTTCTCTCCATCGAGGATTTGCATTGGGCTGATCGTTCCTCAC
>DATHSX010000522.1:0-3131 GCA_035463935.1 Acidimicrobiia bacterium
CAGGGGAGTACCACCGGCCGGTCATGGTCGGAGAGGTTTGTGAGTTGCTCGGCCCGGTTCAGCCGGGGGTGGTGGTGGACGCCACCTTCGGGGGAGGGGGTCACGCCAGGACGTTGCTGGCGGCCCTCGGAGCGGGCCACCGGGTGATCGGCATCGATCGCGACCCGGAGGCCGTGCGGCAAGGGACGGATGAGGGAGGACGGTTGCAGGTTGTTCAAGGGAACTTCGCCCACCTGGCGGAGATCCTCGCCGAACTGAAGGTGGAAGCCCCGGTCGGAGTCCTGTTCGACTTCGGTGTATCTAGCCGTCACCTCGACGACCCTGCCCGCGGGTTCTCGTACCGACAGGCGGGCCCGCTTGACATGAGGATGGACCCCCGCCAGGCCCTCACTGCCGCCGACCTGGTGAACGGGCTCGATATCAAGGAGCTGGCTGCGCTGATCCGTCGCTTCGGCGAGGATCCGGCGGCGGGGCGCATCGCCGCAGCCATAGTCAAGGCCCGGCCGATCGCCGACACCGCTCATCTGGCCGCGGTGATCGAATCCGCCCTGCCCGGGGACCGACGCCGTCATCATCCCGCCCGTCGCACCTTTCAGGCCCTCCGGATCGCGGTCAACCAGGAACTGGAGGCAATCGAGGCCGGGCTCGATCAGGCGTTGGCGGTCCTGGCCGTGCAAGGGCGGTGCGTCACGATCTGCTATCACTCGCTGGAGGACCGCATCGTCAAGCGGAGGTTTACCGCCGCCACCGCCGGGTGCACGTGTCCGCCGGAGCTGCCCGTCTGCGGATGTGGATCTACCCCCCGGTTCCGTAGCCTCACCCGCGGCGCCCGCAAGCCTTCGCAGACCGAAGCCGAGAACAATCCCCGGGCCAGGTCGGCCCGCCTGCGAGCCGTCGTTCGGGTGGCGGCATGACGGCGCCCGCCCTCCGGTCGAAAGCGGGTCGTGCCCGATCAGCGCAGGGCCTGCGGGTCCTTACGGGACGTCGCCAGCGCCGGCAGCCGCTCGGACCCTGGGTGATCTTTTCGGCCGTGGCCGTTGTGGCCTTTCTCGGGATGGTCCTCACCCGTACCTCGCTAGATCGGATTGCCATCGAGCTGACGGTCGCCGAGAGCCAGCTGGCCGAAGCCAAGTCCCTCAATCAGCGGTTGCGCCTGGAGATAGCTCGCCTCGAGAGTCCCGCTCGGATCGCCCCCGCCGCCCAGGCCCTGGGAATGGTGTACCCGCAATCCAGCAACCGGCTGGTGGTGGAGGGAGTTATCGGACCGACCGTGGCCGACCCTCGCTGGGCCGAGATCAATCGCTTCGCCGCTCAAGCGCTGTCATCGGCAGCAGACCAGACCGCCGGGACAGGTCAACCATGATCGGCCACCGCGCTGGCCACACCGATTTTGGGGCCGGATCGTTGCGAACGGGTGCTCCACCCGGCGGCACGCACCACCGGCTGCGCGCCTAACCATGGCTGCCCGCCAGGCGGGCCGTCGCTTCACCGCCGGAAATTTCAGGCTGGCCCTGCTGGGGATCGGGCTCTGCCTGGCCTGGGTGGGGATGGGGCTTCGTTTGTATCAGGTGCAGGTGATACAGGCCCCCGCGCTGGCCGAGGAAGGCGAGGACCAGAGGCAGACCGAACGGCAGCTGCTGCCCCAACGGGGAAACATCTTCGACCGCAACGGCGATGCCCTGGCCATGACGGTCGAGGCGATGAGCCTTTATGCCCGTCCCCAGGAGCTGGCGGAGCCGGTGTTCGTGGCCCAGCAGATCGGGGGCGTGTTGGGCCGTGACCCCAACGAGTTGCTGTCCGAGCTGCAGTCGGGAGCGGGCTTTGTCTATCTGCGCCGACAGGTGGAGCTCGATCTGGCCGAAGAGGTCCTCGCCCTGGAGATCCCCGGCGTCTACGCGCACGAAGAGCCGAAGCGGGTCTATCCAACCGGGACGATCGCCAGCCATGTGGTCGGCTTCGTCAACGTCGACGGCGTGGGCTCCGAAGGTATCGAGTACGAATTCGAAGATCAGTTGCGGGGTGTCCCCGGAGTGGTCACCTTCGAGCAGGCCCCCGACGGTGTCCCGATTCCCTGGGCTCCCTCGCAGACCACGCCCGCGGTACCGGGTGATGACCTGCTCACGACGATCGACCTGCCCATCCAGTACTCGGCCGAAGAGGCCTGCAAGCTGACCCTGGCGACGACCAGCGCTTCCGGTTGCTGGATTGTGGCTCTAGAGGTGGAGACTGGTGCGGTCCTGGCGATCGCCGGCGCTCCCGCCTTCGATCCGTCCGTCCGCCAGGGGGTGGACGGACAGCCCTTCGCCAATTTCGCGGTACGGGGCATGTATGAGCCCGGGTCCACCCAGAAGCTGATCACGGTGGCGGGTGCCATCGAAGAAGGGGTGGTCGGCCCCGACACTGTCATCGGGGCGGTGGCGGACCGAATCGAACTGCGCCCGGGAGCGTGTGAGGACTCGACCGACGACATCTTCGGCTGTTACTCGGACTTTGCGGACCATGAGACCAGCGACATGGCGGTGATTGACGTTTTCCGGCAGTCATCCAACGTGGGGACGATCAAGATCGCCCAGATGATGACCCGAGAGCAGATCGCCAGGTACCTCGACCTATTCGGGTTGGGCGCCGCCACCGGGCTTGATTACCCGGGCGAGGCCGATGGCTTGATCAACCTGGATCCCTCTTGCGAGACCTGCCCGCTGTCGGCCGCCATCGGCTACGGAGTGGCGGTGACTCCCCTGCAGATGGCCTCGGCCTACGGCGCGATCGGCAACGACGGCGTCTGGGTTCAGCCCCACATCCTCCGAGCCACTCACGGGCTCAACGGTCAGGCCCGGCAGTTCGAGCCGGCCAGCCGCCGGGTCGTCAGCGATCGGACCGCCTACCTGATGCGCCAGCTTCTGTCGCAGGTGGTGGAGGCCGGCACCGGCATTTCCGCCCAGGTTCCCGGATACGAGGTGGGCGGGAAGACCGGCACGGCAGACAAGCTCGGAGATGATGGCCGTTACACCGACATCACCATGGCGAGTTTCGTCGGGCTAGCCCCGATCGATGACCCCAAGGTGGTGGTGGCGGTGGTGGTGGACAGCCCGGCTTACGAGTTTCGCACCGGTGGCCTCGCTGCCACCCCC
>DATHSX010000523.1:0-4632 GCA_035463935.1 Acidimicrobiia bacterium
GGCGGCGTCCCTCCGCCCCAGGGCCTCGATGGCCCTTTCCGCGGCATTCAAAGCCTGGCGCTGGAGCTGGCCGTCCATTCCACCAGAGTAGGCGGTATCAGGATGCAGCATCGGGCGCCGCTTGCCGCGACCGACCTCTCATACCTCCTGAAACAGATAAGGCCGCAGGAAGTCGATTCGCCGGTCGACCTCGTCGGGGTGGAGGTACCAGAGGGTGGCCGCCAGGGTCGAGAGCAGAGGATTGCCGTCTTGGGGGGTGAAGCAGAAGCCCACCAGTTCGTTCCCGTTCCGTACCGCCAGAGTCTCCGTTGCCACCACCGTCTGGCTGAGAATGCGTCCGAAGTAGCCGTGGTCGCGGCCGAAGGAGAACACCGAGTTGGCCGACGTCTTGTAGGTCACCGCCACCCGCTTGTTGGCGGCCAGCCGGTCCTTGACCTCCTCCAGGGTCATGTCCCGGTCGAGGGTGAGGGAGAAATGGATGGCATGCATGTACTGGGTGTTCAGCTTCAGGGCCGAGGAGTAGAGATTCAGGTCGTAACCGACGGTTTCGAAGAGGCCGTGGGCATCACGGGCATGATGAGTGCCGAACCGGGGATCCTTGTGCCGCTCGACGGTTGGTGAGGGGGCGAATCCGGCATCCTGGGAGATGTCGTTGGAGCGACGGATGCATATGAACTTGCCGTCCTCCAGGTGGTTGGTTCCATCTTCATCCATCGCCAGCGTCTTCACCAGCACTGCGATGTTGTGGGTGTTGCACGAGACGATATGGAGAAAGCGATCGTGCCCGGGGACCAGGGCCGAATCGTTGATGCCCCGGGCGTACATCTTGCCAAAACCGAACTCTGAGCCCTGGGCCATGAAGCCCAGCGGCCCCACCGCTTTCTCGTAGAAGTCGACCTTCATGTCGTTGCCGACGGGCGTGCAGTCGATGACGACCTTGGCGCGTTCGATTGCCTCCCGGGCCTCGTACTTGGGAGCGTGCCCCAGCTCCTCGAAAGTCGACCTCTTGTCTTCGTCCACCGCCAGCGCCGCCCCTCGGCGCACGAGGTCGTTCACCTTGCCCCGCTCGGTGATCAAGGGGGTGCGCTTGTGAAAGGTGACCTCATCGATGCCGAAGTCGGCCCGGTGATCGGCCAGCAGTCCGATCAGGGGCTCACCGATGGTCCCCGTCCCCACGACGTGGACGATGTTCATGTTCGCTCCTTGATTGCGGTGTCGGTGGCGGTGGTTCTGCGGAAAACCTACCACCTATCCCTTACCCACCATCGCCTCCGCCAAGCCCCTCAGAATTGTTCTTCCTCGGTGCTTCCCTTGAGGGCCAGAGTCGAGCCTGTGCCGCCGGTCAGGATCTGGGCTATCCGATCGAAGTACCCGGCCCCGACCTCACGCTGGTGGCGGGTGGCCGTGTATCCCATGCTCTCGAGCGCGAACTCACGCTCCTGCAACTCGACGTAGGCCGGCATGCCGGTGGCGGCGTAGCCGCGGGCCAACTCGAACATCGTGGCATTGAGCGCGTGGAAGCCGGCCAGGGTTATGAACTGGAACTTGTACCCGAGGGCGCCCAGTTCCTTCTGGAAGGAGGCGATGGTCGACTCGTCGAGGTTCTTCTTCCAGTTGAATGACGGTGAGCAGTTGTACGCCAGCATCTTGCCCGGATTTTGCGCGTGCACCGCCTCGGCGAATCGACTGGCCTCTTCCAGGTCGGGATGGGCGGTCTCGCACCACAACAGATCGGCGTAAGGAGCGTAGGAGAGAGCTCGGGAGATGGCCTGGTCCAGGCCGTTGCGAACCCGGAAGAAACCTTCGGTGGTGCGCTCGCCTGTGCAGAACTCCTGATCGCGGGGGTCGATGTCGGACGTGAGGAGGTTGGCGCCGTTGGCATCGGTACGGGCCACGACGATGGTCGGAACATCGAGGACATCCGAGGCCAGCCGGGCCGCCAGCAACGTGCGGATGTGCTGGCCGGTCGGGACCAGAACCTTGCCACCCATGTGGCCGCACTTCTTCTCGGCCGCCAGTTGATCCTCGAAGTGCACCCCCGCGGCGCCTGCCTCGATGAAGGATTTGGTCAGCTCGAACACGTTCAGCGACCCGCCAAACCCGGCCTCGCCATCGGCCACGATGGGGACGAACCACTCGATGCTGTCATCTCCCTCCGCCCAATGAATCTGGTCTGCCCGCCTGAGGGCGTTGTTGATGCGGCGGACCAAGGCGGGGGCCGAGCTGGCCGGGTACAGCGACTGGTCGGGATACACCTGTTCGGCGAGGTTGGCGTCACCGGCCACCTGCCAGCCGGACAGATATATCGCCTTCAGCCCGGCTTTGACCATCTGCACGGCCTGTCCGCCGGAGAGTGCCCCGAGAGCGTTGACATAGTCTTCGGTCTCCAGGAGCCGCCACAGCTTCTCCGCCATGGCGCGGCCCAGGGTGTGCTGCTCGCGCAGCGATCCCCGCAGAGACAGCACCTGGTCCGCGGTGTAATCGCGGGTCACCTCGGCCCATCGGGGATTGGTCTCCCAGTCCCGCTTCAGTTGGTCGATGTCTGCCTGGTAGTCCATGGCGTCTGCCTCCTCAGTCAAGCTCGGCGTATGCGGGGATGGTCAGGAATTCGATAAAGTCAGTGCCTAGCGCCACTTCCTCGAACAGCTCCCAGGCCAGGTCGAGATGGGGGTTGGAGGCGCGATCGATGGTGGCCCGTTCTTCGGCGGCGATTCGTCGGACCAGATCGGCGCTTACCCGATTTCCGTCCGCCATAGGCGCCTGGTGACGCACCCACTGCCAAATCTGACTGCGGGAGATTTCGGCGGTGGCCACGTCCTCCATCAGGTTGTCGATGGCGGCGGCGCCCACCCCGCTCAGCCACGACGACAGGTATCGGAGCCCGACGTTGATGTTGGTCCGGATGCCCCGGTCCGTAATGACACCTCCATCGATGCCGACGTCGAGGAGGTCGCTCGCTGTCACCCCGACGTCGGGACGGAGATTCCCGAGCTGGTTGGGCTTGTCCCCCAGTACCTGATCGAAACACTCCCGCGCCACCGGAACCAGATCGGGATGGGCCACCCAGGTGCCATCACAGCCCTGATTCGCCTCGCGGATCTTGTCGTCGGTGACGCTGGCCAATGCCAGCTCGGTGATGGCGGGGTCTCTTCGGTTGGGGATGAAGGCGGCCATCCCGCCTATGGCATGGGCACCTCGCCGGTGACAGGTGGCAACCAACAACTCGGCGTAAGACCGCATGAACGGAACGGTCATGGTCACCTGGGCTCGATCGGGAAGCAGGAAGTCCGGGTGATTCCGGAACTTCTTGATGACCGAGAAGATGTAGTCCCACCTGCCGGCGTTGAGACCGGCGGAGTGCTGGCGAAGTTCGAAAAGGATCTCCTCCATCTCGAAGGCGGCGAGGATCGTCTCAATCAGGACGGTGGCCTTGATCGTCCCCACCGGAATGCCGAGACGCTCCTGGGCGTAGACAAACACATCGTTCCACAGGCGGGCCTCGAGATGGCCCTCCAACTTCGGCAGGTAGAGGTAAGGACCCGATCCCGCCTCCAACGCCGCCCGTCCGCCATGAAAGAGGAACAGGCCGAAGTCGAAGAGCGATCCGGAGGCTGGAAGCCCGTCAATAAGCAGGTGCTTCTCGGAGAGGTGCCAGCCGCGAGGACGGACCATGAGGGTCGCTACGTCGTCATTGAGCCGGTAGGCCTTTTCCGCGGTCTGCAAGGCCAGACTCCGGCGATAAGCCTCGACCAGGTTGGCCTGACCCTCGATCAGGTTTGTCCAGGTGGGCGAGGTGGCGTCCTCGAAATCAGCCATGAACACCGAGGCGCCCGAATTGAGGGCGTTGATCATCATCTTGCGGTCAACGGGGCCGGTGATCTCCACCTTTCTTTCCTCCAGATCGGATGGAACCGGCTCCACCATCCAATCCGCGCTCCTGGTGCGGGAGGCCGCGTCGAGAAACTGCGGACGCTCGCCCTGGTCGAGCCGGTGTTGGCGCTGCGCCCGGGCCTCCAACAGTTCGAGACGCCTCTGTCCGAACTCGCGGTGCAGTTCGGCGACAAAGGCCAGGGCCTCCGTGCTGAGGATCGCCGCTTGATCGCCAACCGGCCCGCGCAGTTCGATTGAGGACATCGTGCTTCCTATCGTGCGAAACGTTTAAGACACCCAATTCTTTCATGTTTGGGTGGCTTGCATGCCCGCACGACCATGTAAGAATACGGTTTCTTATATGCATGCCGGTATCTCCATGAACTTCGATCCCGTCACCTTCGGGCAGCGACTGCGCCACTACCGCCGGTCCCGCCAACTGACCCTGGATCAGTTAGGTGCGCTGGTCGGCCGTCCCGCCCCGTACCTGTCGCTGGTCGAGAACGGGAAGAAAGAGCCGCGTCTCTCCCAGATCGCGGTCATGGCCAAAGCCCTCGGCATCGGCGTTGACGACTTGCTTGCTCCCGATCCACCCAGTCGCAGAGCCGAACTCGAAATCGAGCTGGATCGGTTCCAGCGCACCTTCCCCGACCTGGGCCTGCCGTACCTGCGCCCGTCGGTCCGGCTGAGCGACGAGGCGCTATCCCACATCGTCGGCCTTTATCACCGCTTGCTGGAGGCGAAACCCCCACTGGTGACGGC
>DATHSX010000524.1:0-1907 GCA_035463935.1 Acidimicrobiia bacterium
ATCTGTTCGGCAACGCGCAGCCCCATGATCACGAGGCCGTTGTTGAGCATTCCCATGATGATGGAGCCGACCAGGGCTCCCATGACGCTACCCCGGCCCCCGAACAGGGAGGTCCCGCCGATGACCACGGCGGCGATCACCGTGAGGAGGTCGGTCTCTCCCAGTGTGTACCGCGCCCCGTGAAGGCGGCCCGCGTACAGCATCCCGGCGATGGAGGCCATGACGGCGCTGACGACCAGCACCGACGCCTTCACCCTGGCGGTCCTGATGCCCACGGAGGCGGCGGCCCACTGGTTGCCTCCGGTCGCCAGGATCCTCCTGCCGAACGTGGTGTTGCGGTAGACGAGGTGTCCGATGAACACGATGGCGGCCGACCATACGAAGAGGATCGAGACTGGACCGAAGCTCCCCGACCCGAACCAGAAGTTGAAGGTCTCGTTCGTGACCGGGATGGCATCCAGCGTCGTCGTGTTCCTGGCCAGCCCCTGCGCGATCGACAGGGTGCCCAGGGTCACCAGGAAGGACGGGATGCGGAAGATCACGGTGGTCAGCCCGTTGAACAGGCCCACCAGCACGCCGACGCTGAGCGTGGCCAGCACCGAGATCGCGATATCGTCGGTGGCCCGGAGGGTCCTCGCAAGGATGAGCGCCGAGAGGGCAACCACCGAACCGATCGAAAGGTCGATCTCGCCCGTCGAGAGTACCAAGACCATGCCCACGGCCATGATCGTGATGGGCGTCGTCTGGCGGATGATGCTCATGAAGTTGTTGAGGGATACGAACCCCGTGTCCCTCAGGGCGATGGCGAAGAAGATGAGGATTGCCAGGAAGGCGAGGTACACGATGTAGTCACGGATATCGAAGTGCCAGGCGTCTCGGCGGACCTCGCCACCGGGAGCCGACTCGTTCGTCTTCCGTTGCCCCCGCTTCAGAAGCTCCGCCATCGTGATTTCCCCATCCTTCCGGTGGCCACCGGGCGCCCATGGTGAGGAGCGTGATCCGCCGATCTCGGCGCATCCCCGCCGGCCTCGGGACCGGAGACCATGGAGGCGGCGCTTCGAGACCGGCGATGATCACGTACCCAAGGGCTAGCTCTCCAGAGCCTCCAACACTTCCTCCGGTGGGTCTTCCTTGAGGGACTCCTGCCAAGCGGTGACCAGGTTCTCACGGGTTACCTTCATCGTCGGAACGATAGCGAACGGCGGGGACTCCTTGCCGACGAGGGCAAGCAGGGCGGCGGCTCCCATCGCTCGCCCGATCTCGAACGGCACATCCGCGACGATCCCGACGACGTTGCCTCCCTCCGCCATGTCCACGGCCACGGTCGGGTCGAGGTCGAGGGTCACGACCTTCACGTCGTCCCGACCCTCAGCCCTGAGCGCTTCGACGACGCTGGCCGCTGGCACCGCCCAGGGGGCGTAGATGCCATCGATGTCCGGGTTCCGCAGAAGCATCGACTGGGTGATGTCGAAGGTCTGCTGGGGCTCGGCGAACCCCCCTTCCGCCACGATCTCGATGTCCGGGTAGCGCTCCTCGATGACCTGCTTGAACGCCTGATCCCGCTGGTTAGTCACGTAGGCGTCGGCGTCGTGGAAGATCCAGCCGATCTGACCCTCGCCGCCGAGTGCCTCGGCCATCATCTCGGCGGCGGCCTCGCCCATCCGGAACAGGTCGTCCGTGACGACGGAGGCGTAGTCCTCAGGGTGTTGGAACCCCTCGGGGAGGTTGCTCATAAACGCCACCTTGACACCCGCATCGACCGCCGGCCGGAACGCCTGGGCGCCCTGCACGGGATCCACCAGCCACGTGTAGATCAACTCCGGCTCCTCGGCCATCACCGTTTCGACGTCATTGGCCTGGAGGGCCGGATCGTACCGCGAGTCCGTGACGGCGATGATCTCGGCACC
>DATHSX010000525.1:0-3769 GCA_035463935.1 Acidimicrobiia bacterium
AGTGCCGGGCTGGAAAGAAGGGAAAGAGGAAGCTGATCAGGGAGCCGGAGGCTCCGGCCAATGCCATGCCGATCCCGAACGAGACGGTGGAGATGCGCCGTACGTTCACGCCCACTATCTGGGCGGCGGTGCGGTTTTGCATCGTCGCTCGCACCGCATAGCCGGTCCGGGTGAAGTAGAGGAAAGCCCAGAGGCCGAGGAGGAGCACCAGGCTGGTGATCGACGCATACAGCTGGGCCTTGGGAATGAAGAGGTCGCCGACCAGGAAGGCCTCGGTGCTGTAAGAGGGGTCGGTGCTCCGGAAGGTCCCGGTGAAAAAGAAACTGAGGAACCCTTCCACGATGAGGGCCAAGGAGAAAGTCAGCAGGACCGTCATTTCCCCGAAGCGAGGGCTGGATTCGATGCGGGGAAAGAGCACCCGGTAGATGAACACCCCCAGGACGAAGAAGGCCGGCATGGTCACTACCAGGGATACGAAGGGATCCCAACCCAATCCCTGGTTGAGGTAGAAGGCGACGTAGGCGGCGGTGATGATGAAGGCGCCGTGGGCCAGGTTGACAATCCGCATGACTCCAAATAGCAGCGTGAGACCCGAGGCCATGAGGGCGTAGACCCCGCCCAGCAGCAGTCCGAGGATGAGAACCTGGATGGCGTGGGTCATGGTGGCCCGCCGTTGCCCGTGGGGGAGGGCCTCGAAGTCACCTGGCGGCCCAAGTAGAGCTCGCGGATTCGGGGGTCATCCAGAATCTGGTCGGAGGGGGCCTCGAGCCGTAGCGCGCCGAGATCGAGAAGAAACGCCCAGTCGGTGCAGGCTAGGCCCTTGATGACGTTCTGTTCCACCAGCAGGAGCGTGGTGTCGAGCTCGCCCAGCCGGCGGATGATGTCGAATATCTGATCGGCCACCTGCGGTGCCAACCCCAGGCTCGGCTCATCGATCATCAGGAGGCGAGGTTTGATCATGAGTGCCCGGCCCAGTGCCAGCATTTGCTGCTCTCCACCCGACATGGTCACGGCCGCCTGCCCGGCCCTCTCCTTCAGCACCGGGAACATGGTGAAGACCTGGTCCATGCGGTCCGCTACGACCCGGCGATCGCGTTCGAGAAAGGCCCCCATGATCAGGTTCTCTCGCACGGACATCTCGGGGAAGAGACTCCGGTCCTGAGGAACGAAGCAGATTCCTGCGGCCAGGACAAGATCGGGTCGCCTCCCGCCGATCGGCTGACCGTCGAGGAGGACCTCGCCGCGACGTGGTCGCAGCAGCCCGGCAACGGTGCGAAGCAGGGTCGACTTGCCGGCGCCGTTGGGGCCGATAATACAGTAGGCCTTGCCCGACTCCACCGATAACGAGATCCCGTTGAGGATGTCGGCTCCGTAGCCGTATCCACTGGTCACGTCTCTGAGTTCGAGGAGAGCCATCAGGCCTTACCCAGATAGGCGTCCAGGACCCGGTGGTCGCTCTGGATGAGCTCGGGAGGGCCCTGCAGGAGCACGATGCCGTGGGCCATTACCACGATGGACCGACAGAGGCTCATCACGACATCCATGTTGTGCTCGACGATCAGGAAGGTCAGCCCCTGGCCGTTGAGGGTCCGGATCCGATCCATCATTCGCTCGAGGAGCGCGGGGTTGACGCCGCCGGCCGGCTCGTCGAGCAGGATCAGCTTGGGCTCGGTCATGAGGACCGAGGCGAATTCCAGCAACTTGCGCTGGCCGAAGGAGAGAGTCTTGGCCTTCTCGGCGGCCAGACGAGCGATCCCAACGAAGTCCAACAACTCCATGGCCCGTTCCCTCTCATGGCGAAACACGCGGGCTCCGAGCAGCTGGCCAAGACCCCCCCGGGCTGTGGGCACCACCATGTTCTCGAGGACAGTCAGGTCACCCAGCTCGCGGGTGATCTGAAAGGTCCGTCCCATCCCGTATCGCGTGACCTTGTGCGGCATGAGACCGGTGATGTCCTTGCCATCGAACAGCACCGTCCCGGCATCGGGGCGGAGAATTCCGGAGATCATGTTGAAGGCGGTGGTCTTGCCGGCCCCGTTTGGCCCTATCAGCCCGGTGATGACACCGGGTTCAACCGCGAATGAGCAGTTGTTGACCGCCTGCAAGCCCCCGAAGACCTTGGTCACCCCGGCAACGTCGAGAAGCGGCATTACCGGGTTCCCGGCAGGGGGCCGGGCGGGGCTGCGGGAGGAGGTGGGGGAATGGAGCCGCGTACCGACGGGCTCCAGCCCACCACCCACCACCCGCTGAGCATGATGCGTTTACCAGTCGGCCTTGGGATAGACCAGGTCCGTGGTGCCCTCGAACTCGCCGACGGGGTACACGAAGTTCAGGGTCCCGTCCTGCCACTGGGTGAGGATCACCGACCGGTCGATGGGAACCCCACGCTCGTCCCAGTAGAAGTCGCCGAGAATCGTCTTCACCGGATCGTCGGCGGTGCGGCCGGCCAGCCAGTCGCGCATGGCGGCCTGGTCGGTGCCACCGGTGGCTTCCACGGCCTGCGCCATCCCCTGGCACACCGCGAACGGAATGGCCTCGTCCTCGTCGGGGTCGCGGCCGTACTCGGCGTTCCAGGCCTCGATGAAGTCCTGGTTGGAGTACGGCTCCCCGAGCAGGATCCCCTCGTAGTTCGCGGCGAGGTGATAGGCGCTGTGGACCACCGCTCCGTTGGAGGCGTCGCCGAGGTTGTCGTAGAACTCGATTTGGGTGCCCTGCGAGAAGTAGGCGATCTTGGGCTGATAGTCGACCGTTTGCAGAGCCTTGACGAGGGCGATCGCCTCATCGGGCGAGGCGGTGGTCGTGACCAGCATGTCGGCGCCGGACCCCTTGATCGAGTTGGCGAGGGTCAGCCAGTCGGTGAATCCTGTCGGCCACTGCTGCTCGAATACTGGTTCGAGGCCGAACTCGGCGAGGTAGCCCGGTGCCAGGCTGATCACCTCTCCGCTGTCGGGAATGGTGATCTCGCCGCCCACCATGCCGTTGATGATGGCGGCGGCGAAGAAGTCGTCCGCATAGGCCATGGCCACCGTCTTGGGGAAGTCCTCCTCGGAGATCAGACCCTCGGTGCGGTAGTGGTCGAGCATCTTGAAGACACCCTCGCCGAGGCCCTCGGCGGTCTGCTGCTGGAAGTAGAAGATGTTCTCAAAGCCGCGCTCCCAGATCCGCTGAGCTCCACCGGAGGCGACCGGATAGACATAGCCGGCTTGCTCGGCGACTGCCGTTGTTGGGAAGCTGATCAGGCTGGAGAATGTCCCCAACAGGACGTCGACCTGGTCGACGTTGATGAAGCGCTCGTACTGGGAGACCGCTACTTCGGTGTCGGAGCGATTGTCTTCAACCCGCAGTTCGACCGGTCGCCCAAGCAGACCACCCCGGTCATTGATGGTGTCTATGCATATCTGATAGCCGTCCCGGTGCTTGGTACCGGGGATCGAGAACTCTCCGGTCAAGGGGACCGAGGCCGCCATGACGATCGGCTCCCCGCTGGCGCCGGACGTCTCGGTCGTTGCCGCGGTGGTGCCGGTGGTAGCCGCGGTGGTGGCCGCGGTGGTAGCGGCGGTGGTGTCGGTGGCGGTCGTCGTGGTGGCGTCGCCTCCGCAGGCCACGATCACAAGGGCAAGTGTCGCCAGCCAGATCACCGATCTTGCAGGACTCTTCATCACGTTCTCCTCCCAGAAAGCTCCGGCAGATGCACAGCCTGAGCGCGTCGCTACCGGTCGCGCGCTGCAAACGACTGTAGCAATGGGCCGTGGGGAGCATCGGTTGGAGG
>DATHSX010000526.1:0-3680 GCA_035463935.1 Acidimicrobiia bacterium
TCCCGTGATGGTGTGGGCATCGCGAACCAGATCGGTCACCGCCTCGGGGGTCAGCCGCTGCAGCGCGAGTTGGCGGGCCCCGGCCGCCAACCGGCGCGAGCGATCGACGATTTCCTCGTGGTAGATCTCGATCAGCTCAGGGGGAAGAGAAGAGTCCATCGACCTCGGATCAGTAGCCGGATTTCTACCCTGAACATCGGCCTCCGCGGCAGGCGAGTTGATGCCCAACTCGCCGTCCGTCACTCCCACTCAATCGTGGCGGGCGGTTTCGACGATATGTCGTAGGCGACCCGATTGATGCCTTCTACCTCGTTGATCACCCGCGCCGAGATCCTCTCCAGGACCTCATAGGGAAGACGGGCCCAGTCGGCGGTCATGGCATCTTCGCTGGTCACGGCCCGCACGATCAGCGGATAGGCATAGGTGCGACCATCTCCCTGCACCCCGACCGTCTTGATGGCCGCCAGCACGCCGAAGGCCTGCCAGATATCACGCTCGAGGCCCGCCCGCCGTATCTCCTCGAGCACGATGGCATCCGCCGCCCGCAAAATCTCCAGACGCTCCCGGGTCACCTCGCCGATGATCCGCACCGCCAGCCCGGGCCCGGGGAAGGGTTGGCGCCAGACGATCTCCTCCGGCAGCCCCAGCTCCTCGCCCACCGCCCGAACCTCGTCCTTGAACAGATCCCGCAGCGGCTCGATCAGCTCAAAGGTCATATCGGCGGGCAAACCGCCCACGTTGTGATGCGTCTTGATGGTCGCCGCCGATGTGCTGCCCGACTCGATCACATCCGGGTAGAGGGTGCCCTGGACGAGGAATTCGGCGCCGGCCAGTTCACCGGCGGCCTCTTCAAAGACTCGAATGAAGGTTTCACCGATGACCCTGCGCTTGTCCTCCGGGTCGGTGACGCCGGCCAACCTCTCCAGGAACCTGTCGGCCGACTTGACGTGCACCAGGTTGATCTGGAAGTGCCGTCGAAACGTTTCCTCGACCTGTTCGGCCTCCCCCGCTCGCAGCAATCCGTGGTCGACAAAGAGGCAGGTGAGCTGATCGCCCACCGCCTCATGCACCAGAGCCGCTGCGACGGCCGAGTCGACCCCACCGGAAAGCCCGCAGATCACCTTGCCGGTGCCCACCCGCCGGCGGACCCGTTCCACCGCCTCCTCGATGATCGAATGGCTGGTCCAGGTGGGGGCCAGCCCGGCGACATCGTAGAGAAAGCGCTTGAGGATCTCCTGGCCGCGCTCGGTATGGGAGACCTCGGGGTGGAACTGGACTCCGAATAGGCCCCGGGCGGGATCCTCCATCGCCGCGACCGGAGCCCCCGGCGAGGTGGCAGAGGCGGCGAAACCGGGCGGGACCGCCGTAACGGCGTCGCGGTGGCTCATCCAGACCTGGAGTTCGGGCGGGAGATCCGCCAGGAGTGTTCCCGGCCCTACCGCCAGGGCGGTCCTCCCGAACTCCGAGAGACCTGTCGGTTCCACCTTCCCACCGCAGAGCTCGGCCAGCATTTGATGTCCATAACAAATCCCGAGGATCGGCACCCCGATGTCGAGGATCGCCGGGTCCATCCGGTAGGCGTCCGCGGCGTAGACCGAAGCTGGTCCGCCGGAGAGGATGAGCGCGTCGGGGCGGTGCGACTTGATCTCCCCGGCGGTCATCGATCGGGGAACTATTTCCGAGAAGACATGGGCCTCCCGCACCCGCCGGGCGATCAACTGGGCGTATTGCGCCCCGAAGTCAACGACCAGAACCTTGGCGGCTTTGTCACCAGACGGGGGGCGGGACGACGAGTCAGGATGCCGCGGACGCCGGTCCTCGGACTTTCGCTTTCCGCCCTCCGCCCGCGACGTCATCCCATCCCGACTCTTTGCGCCCGTTGCAGGCTCTTTCCCTCGGTTTGCAGCGAGGGAGCGATCATCAGCTCGGCCTTCTGGAACTCCTTCACGTCCGAGTAGCCGCAGGTGGCCATGGAGACCCGCAGCGCCCCGAACAGGTTGCCGCGACCGTCGTTCTCGTGGGCGGGGCCAACGAGGATCTCGGCCAGCGTACCGAGCTTGCCTACCTGCACCCTCGCCCCACGCGGCAGGGTGGGGTGGAACGTCGCCATGCCCCAGTGATAGCCCCGGCCCGGCGCCTCTTCGGCGGCGGCGAGCGGTGAGCCGATCATGACGGCGTCGGCGCCGCAGGCGATGGCCTTGGCCACGTCCCCCCCGGTGCGCATACCCCCGTCGGCGATCACTTGCACATACCGCCCGGTCTCATCGAGGTGACGGAGGCGGGCCCCGGCGGCGTCGGCGATGGCGGTGGCCTGCGGGACTCCTACTCCGAGCACTCCCCTGGTGGTGCAGGCCGCTCCCGGCCCCACCCCCACCAGCACCCCGGCCGCTCCGGTCCTCATCAAATGCAGGGCGGTCGCATAAGACGCACACCCACCGACGATCACCGGCACCTCGCAATCGGCGATGAACTGGCGAAGATTGAGAGGCTCCGCCCGGGTCGAGACGTGTTCGGCGGAGACCACGGTCCCCTGGATCACGAGGATGTCAAGGCCGGCCGCCAGGGCCGTTCCCGCCAGTTCCCGCACCCTTTGCGGGGTCAGACTGGCAGCCGCGGTGACTCCCGCGGCTTTGATGTCGGCAACTCGCCGGGCGACCAGTTCGGGCTTGATCGGCTCCAGGTAGATCTCCTGCATACGCTGGGTGGCCTTGTCGGCGGAGAGCTCGGCAATCTCCTCGAAATACGGCTCGGGATCTTCGTAGCGAGCCCAGAGGCCCTCCAGGTTGAGGACTCCCAGGCCGCCGAGGCGGCCGATGGTGATCGCGGTAGCCGGACTTAGGGCGCCGTCCATGGCCGAGCCCAGCATCGGTAGTGGAAATCGGAACCCATCCAGCTGCCAGGAGATGTCGACGTCATCGGGATCCCGGGTCCGCCGGCTGGGCACGATGGCGATGTCGTCCAACCCGTAGGCCTGACGGGCCGTCTTGCCAATCCCGATATCGATTTCCATGAGCACCTCCACCTGTCAACCCGGTCACGACGCCAGCAGAGATGATTGTACGAGGGTGGGACCGCTCCCCCGCTGACCCGGTTGCCGGGTGGCCGTTCGCCGGTGCCGCGGCGCACGGCATTCCGGGCGGCGACCGGGGCGGACGGGGACGGACCCGTATCCTCGGGCTGTGCAAACCCGGGAGGGGACCGCGACCGGCTGGCGCGTGCGGGACTTCGTTGTCGTCATGCTCGGCGGGTTGGCGGTGGGAGCCATCGTGCTGCTGGCCCTGGTCGGGCTGGGGGCGAGCCCGGCCTCACGGCTGGTCGGCTCGGCGCTTGGCCAGTACGCGGGGCATCTGCTGGCCATCGGCGTCCTGGCCAGGAGCCGGGGCGGAGTGTCCGGGCTCGGCTTCTCGGTTCGGCCTGCCGATCTGGTCTATCTATTCCTGGGGCTCCTGCTCCAAATCGTCCTGCCGCTACTGTTTCTCCCCCTGGCTGACCTGGTCGGGGGAGGAGAGTCGCCGCAGGCCGTCAGCGGCGAGATCCGCCAACTCGGCAGCGTCGCTTCCCGGACGGCCATGGCAATAGTGCTGACGGTGCTGGCCCCGGTGACTGAGGAACTGATGTTCCGGGGGGTTCTCCTCAAGGCACTGCCCTCCCCCCGCGGCCGGCGGACCCTGATCGTGACC
>DATHSX010000527.1:0-2965 GCA_035463935.1 Acidimicrobiia bacterium
CGAAGCGTCCTGGCGACCGACCGCGCCAGTACGGCTGGCTCTTCCCCAGACCACCTCGAGCCAGAAAGTTTCTCGACGGCCTCCGCCAAGGCGGCGAGGTCGTTCCGGATCCGGAGGCGGCGCCTTCGCACCCTCGCGACGGTAGACCCTGCCGATCACTCAAGGGGCCTGCCTTACAACCTCCCCAAGCGGGCGTTAGCGGAGATGCGGAGGACAAGCCGCGCCTCAGACTGCTGCCGCCAATCTGTCACACCCACGTCGTAAGTTGCCGGCATGAGCGTTGCTGTAAGTGGTGGCACGGTCCGCATCGACGGGTTCGAAACCACCGACCCGGCTGTCCTCAGCTTGCTGAGCGCCGCCGAGCCCGGGGCCGATCGGGAGCGTCTGGTGGCGGATGCGTTGGCCACCGGTGCCCGGGGGATGATGTCGATGGGCCTCGGCCTCCGCCTCGACGATGCCGAGGGCCGGATCCGGGCCGCAATCGACGGCGCCGGCCTCGAAGCGGTCCGCCGGCTCGAGGCGGCGGTGCTCGTCGCCACCACCGGACTCGACCTCGATCGGTCCGACAGCCATCCGACCCGGCTCATCAACCAACTCCAGACCATGTTTGCCCCCGAGGGGCCCTTGCTGGGCAGCCTCCGGGCCCTCTTTGACCTCCACGGCGATTCGGCCCTCGCCCACGCCTACCGGGGTCTGCAACAGGAGGTGCTCGGGCTGCGAGAGGAGTTGGCCCGCCAGCAGGGTCGAGCCGCGGAGGCCCGGCGGGGGACCGCCAAAGGCGTGGACTATGAAGAGTGTGTGGAACGAAGCCTCCGCCACCTGGCCAAGGGCATGGGGGCCATCGTTGAGCTGACCGCCCGCTCGCCGGGCAATCTGTCGTCGGCCGCCGTGGTGGGGGACTACCTCATCATCCTCGCCAACGGCACCCGGATCGTGATCGAGGTCAAGAATCAGGTATCTATTGCCCTCACCGGCAAGACGGGAATACTCGACGAGCTCGACCGGGCGATGATCAACCGCAATGCTCAGGCCGCCATCTGCATCTCGGCCCAACCCGCCTTTCCCGACGAGGTCGGAGTCTTCGGCATTTACGGCAACCGGGTATTGGTGGTCGACGATGGGGAGTCGACCATGATGGCGGCGGCCCTCCGCTGGATCACCTCCCTTCAGGCCCCGGCGGGCGTGCCCACCGGCATCGACTCCGCGGCCCTGGCCGACGGTCTCCAGCGGCTGCGGGCAATGACTCAGAGGTTCGTATCACAGCGCTCCGCCCTGACCGAGGTGACCAAATCGGTGAACCGGGTGTCCGAGAGCCTGGCCGAGATGCGAGATGAGGTGTTAGGGATGGTCGACGAGCTGATCCGGACCGTTGGTCAGGGCTCGAGCCCGGCCCTCGAACGCCGGGCGGGTTGACTCAGCGGTTGATGGCCTGGGCCGTCCGGCCTTCCGGGCACTCGCCCAGCAGCGGACAATACCCGCACCAGGGGCCGGCGCGCCGCTCGAGCGTCGCCGTCTCCGACCAGGAGGCACGCAGCGCGCACACCAGTTCGGCCAGGTGGTCGATCACGTCCACCAGGTCTTCCCGGGCCGGCACGCGCCGCATCCGCTCGCCGGTCTGGAGGGAAACCGCCTCCACTGCCGCCGCCATCTCCCCGTTTTGCAGCAGCCAGACCAAGGCGTAGAAGAGGAGTTGTTCCAGCGGCTCGCCCAACCCACCGGTCTTCCAGTCCCTGAGGATCGGCCCGGGGAATTCGTCCCGGAAGACGGCATCGACCTTCCCGACCAGTTTCACGCCCCGAGCCGGCTCCGCCTCGAGTTCGAACTCGGCCGACTCGAATCCTTCGGCCGGAAAGAGCCGAAATCGATCGTAGAGGGCCCCGGCCTGGCGGATGATCTCGGTGAGGTCGGAGGGCCGGTGAATCCCGATCGCCGCCAGCTTGTGATTGAGACCACTGCCGATCTCCTCTCGCACCGCCTGGGCGAGGTCGCTGATGGGGCCGGTACGGAGGTGCCGGGCAAACAGCCGGTGGGCCAGGGCCCCGGTGAAGCTGGCCCGGGACTCGGCCGGATACATGCCCCGCAACCGGGCTTCCCCCTGAGCCGGGCACTGCCGAAAGGCCAGATAGGTAGTTGCCGATACCCGCACCTCGTCGCCGGGGGGAAGGGTCGGGAATGCGATCACAGTGTGGATGGTACGAAAGAAGATTCCCCGAACACAGCACCTCTTCCTACAATCGGCCGTTCCTCAGCCTTTCCTCTCCTCGGTCTCCTTGCCAATGTCTGTCGACGCGCCCCCCCGCTCCCCTCGCACTGCGATATCGCGGCTCCCGATTGCCTGGCTCATTGCCATTGGCTCGGTGGCTTTGCTTCTCAGCGGATACGGCCTCGCCCGGGCTGGTTCGACCGGCCAGGTCCTGGGATCGATCGAGAGTCAGGGGCGCCCCTTGGGCGGATTGACCCGAGACGAAGCTCGGGCGGCCCTCATCGATCTCGAAGTGAGCCTCGCCATCACCCCCGCTCCGTTCCGCCTCGACGGCACCGAGGTCGCGCTGGCCCCGGAGGCGGTTGGATTCGATCTCGACGAGGAGAGGATGGCGGACGCCGCTCTTGCGGTCGGCCGGACCGGTTCGGCCGTCGATCAGTTCTGGTGGTGGCTGACCCACCTCCTTTCCGACGTGGAACTGGCGGTCGAGGCGAAGGTTGATGCGGGTGCGGTCGAAACCGTTCTGGCGTCGTGGGACTCCGAGGTGATCGGCGATGCTCCTTTCCCGGGCGGGGTGGGAGTCAATGGCACCACCGCCGAAGCGCTCTATCCGCGGGCGGGCCGGCAGATCGATCGTTCGGCCGCCCTGCCCCTGGTCCTCGAACAGGCCTCCCGGCTGGATCGTCCGGTGATCGACCTGCCCGTGGTCGAGGTTCATCCGTCGCTCGATCGAGCCGCAATCGATCGGGCCGTCGAGCAAGC
>DATHSX010000528.1:0-3401 GCA_035463935.1 Acidimicrobiia bacterium
GAACCGCCGTTTTTCCCGTCCGCCCAGCCAGTTGAGCACCCCCACCACCAGCAGCACCCCGACCGCAAACGCCACTACCCCCATGATCGGGTTCTGGGTGAACAGTCCGAACAACACCCCGACTACGGCAGCCAGGCCGAAGCCTCCGGCCACCGCTTCCCCCGCCGACAACGGGATGTTGGCCTGCTCGAGGGCGCTGTTCACCCCGGAGCCCAAACCGCGGCGCCGGACCTCCTCCTCGGCCCGATCGCTGAACATGCGCAGGAGGGGAATCCGCTCGAACAACGACCGCTTCTCGACGGTGCCCCGCCGCCCGTAGGCCTCGAGGCGCCTGCGAAAGGCGGAGCCGGTGTCATCGCTCTGCCGGCCGAACAGAATGAAGATGAAGAGGCCGATCGCCACCCCGATCCCGAGCGCCGCCAGCGCCAGCAACACCCCGGCCGAGACCGGAAGGTTGCTCACCACCGTGAATGGTGAGGACGATTCGAAAGTGACGGTGGTGGTGGGTCCGGCGGTAGTGGTCGTGACATATCCGGGCACGTCGATCGACGAGACCGCCGACAGGTCGCCGTAGGTGACGGCGAATTCGACCGGGCCGGGACTCGCGATGGGGCTGGCGAACCGGACCACCAGCAGGTTGCCGATCTCCCGTTGAATCTGGCCGTAGAGGGCGGAGAGTTGGGCCGGGTCGGAGGTGGAGAGGAAGAGCCCGTCGCTGGCATCGGCGATCTGCTGCACCACCTCGGGTTGGAACTCGGGAGACGACAGCGCCACCCCGAACACCCGCACCGGGTTGCCGGGATCGTTGATGGCGCCGAGGACGTCGTCGGTAGTGGCCTGGCTGACGGTGTCGGTCCCGTCGGTGAGGACGATGATGTTGCGCCGGAGGGCGGTGGCGTTGCTCTGGTTGAAGAGGTTCACCGCCTGCAGCACCCCGTCGTTGAAGGCGGTCTCGCCGGTGGCCACCAGTTCTGCCACCCGGGCGGTCAGCGCCTCCGCGTCGGTGGTGAACCCGGCCACGGTCTGGACGGTGTCGGCAAAGGTGACCAGGGCGATGAAGTCGCCCGGGCGCTTCTGGGAGATGAAGCTGGTGGCGGCGGCTTTGGCCGCCTCGATCGGCGCCCCCTCCATCGAACCGGAGGTGTCGATCACCAGCACGATCCCCACCGGCTCCTGCGTTTGGCCGAGGGGGTCAACCCCCAAGAGCTCCACCTGCGCGCCGTTGGCGGTGACCGAGAGGAGAGAGGGATCGAGGGCTCCGTCGAGGTTGCGGAACTCGACCACCATGGTGGTGCTGCCGTTGAGGTCGTACCGGTCGGTCTTGACGTCGACTATCTCCATGGCCGGGCCGGTCTGGGCCAAAGCCAGGGAAGGCAGGAGCAAGACGGCCAAGGCCGCCAGCAGGAGGATCGATCGCTTCATGGCCGGTCGGGTCATCGCATCGCGAAGGTGTCGGCCCGGCGAGCGAAGGGCTCCGGGTCAAACAGGTCGGCCGGGAGCCGGATCCCCATGTCCTGGAGATGCTCGGAGAACGTGGGCCGGATCCCGGTCGCCTTGAGCCGGCCCAGGAACTTGCCGGTGTTCTCGTCGATGCCAGACCCGAAGTCGAACAGGAACAGGTCCTGGAGGGTGATGATGTCGCCCTCCATGCCCTCCACCTCGGTGACATGGGTGATGCGCCGAGTGCCGTCCTTGAGACGGGAGACATGGACGATCAAGTCGACCGCCGAGGCGATCTGCTCCCTGATGGCCTTCACCGGGAGGTCGAACCCGGCCATCAGCACCATCGTCTCGATCCGGGACAGGGTGTCGCGGGGGGCGTTGGAGTGGACCGTGGTGAGCGAACCGTCGTGGCCGGTATTCATGGCCTGGAGCATGTCGAGGGCCTCGCCGCCGCGGCACTCCCCCACCACGATCCGGTCGGGGCGCATGCGCAGGCAGTTGCGAACCAGTTCGCGGATGGTGACCTGTCCCTTGCCTTCGATGTTGGAGGGGCGGGCCTCCAACGAGAGCACGTGATCCTGGTGCAGCTGCAACTCAGCGGCGTCTTCCACCGTTACGATGCGCTCATCGTCGGGCAGATAACTGGACAAGACGTTGAGGGTGGTGGTCTTGCCCGAGCCGGTGCCTCCCGAGATGATGATGTTGAGCCGGCCCCGCACGCAGGCCCGCAAGAAGTCGGCCGTCCGCTGGGTCATGGTCCCGAAGCGGACCAGGTCGGCCTCGGTGTAGGGGTCGACCGCGAACTTGCGGATGGTCAGGAAGGGCCCGCCGATGGCCAGCGGGTGGATGACGGCGTTGACCCGGGACCCGTCGGGGAGCCGGGCGTCGACCATCGGTGTGGCCTCGTCGACGCGGCGACCGACCTGGCCCACGATCTTGTCGATGATCCGCCGGAGGTGGACATCGTCGACGAAGCGGACATCGGTCTTCTGGATCTTGCCCCGGGTCTCGATGTAGACGTCGTAGGGCCCATTGACCATCACTTCGGTGACCTCGGGGTCGTTCAGCAGCGGGTCGATCGGACCGTAGCCGAGAACATCGGAAGCGATCTCGTTGAGGAGCTGGCGGCGGTCGCTCATCGTGAGCGGGACTCCCTGCTCCTGGTCGATGGCCCACTCCAGCATCTCCATCACCCGCAGCCGCAGTTCGGCGTCGGACATCTGCCGGTCGTACAGGGTGGGGCCCAACTCCTCCACCACCTTGAAATGGAGCCGGCCCCGCAGTTCGGTCAGCGCATCGTTGCGGCTGGTCGAGACCGAGGAAAGCTCGTTGCGCCGGGCGGCGGCAACTCGATCTGCGAGCGATGACATGTTCACTTACCCCTTTCGCGCCCTGTTTGATGAAGTCAGGAACTTCACTTTCGGCGCAGGAAGTTCTTACCTGAAGAGGGTTCGGGGACCGGACCGGCGATCAGCTCGGCCACCGACTCGAATCCCTTGGCGACCCGCGACTTGGGGGCCGACTCCACCACCGGGCGACCCTCGTTCATCGAGGCTGCCACCGCCCCGTCGGAGGGGATGGCGGCGGAAATCGACATCTTCAGCGCCCCCTCGATCTCCTTGTCGTCGAGGCGGGCTTTGGCGTTGGCTCGATTGAGGACCAGCTTGACCTTGGAGGTGGGGAACTTGAGCAAGCGGAGCGTCTCCAGCGCCAGCTTGGCGTTCTTGACCGAGGGGAGGTCCATGTCCACCACCTGGAGGATCGTGTCCGCCTTCTCCAACAGCGACAGCAGCAACTCGTCGAGCATCGAAGCGGTGTCGACGACCACGTAGTCGTAGTTCTCCCGCAACAGCGCGACCACGGTCATCAGGCTCTCGGTGGAGATGTCGTCGGCGAAGGCCGGCTCGAGTGGGGCCGCCATCACCTTGAGCCCGCTCGGGTGATCGGTGAGGAGCGAC
>DATHSX010000529.1:0-2891 GCA_035463935.1 Acidimicrobiia bacterium
GTGTGAATGTCCGTCAAGGGCCTCGTCCTTTCGGGCGATCTCGAGAAGTTCGCCGAGCCTCTTCTTCGCCCTGTGGAGGCGTATGGACGCCGCGGTGGGGGTGAGTCCGAGTACCACGGCGATCTCGGCGGGTTCCAACCGTTCCCACGCCCACAGGTGGAGGAGCTCCCTATCTGCTTCCTTGAGTGCGGACAGGGCGGTGTGGAGCTCGGGGTCCAAGGGATGGTCGGAGGCTTGGGGCGGCGGTGGCTCACGGTCGGCCCGGCGGACGAGACGGAGATGGCGCCGGGCCGCGCGGCGGTGGTTGGCCAACTGTCGGCGGGCGACTCCGTATGTCCACGCCAGGGCGTCCGCCGGCACGTCGTCGAGGCGGCGCCAGAGCGTCAGCATCGTCTCCGAGACGATGTCGTCCATGTCGCCAGGGTCGGCGCGGCGACGCACGTAGCGCTGGATCGGCTCGTAGACCTCAGCGACCAGGTCCTCGAAGCGGTGACGCCGGTGGTCGGCGATGAGACGGTCTCGGTTCATTCCGATCAGACGACCCGGTGGTGGCGCTGGGTTCCCGGTCGCCGAGGTTCCACCTCATATGGTCTAACCCGGCGATCACTTGCGTCTGTGGGCGGTTTTGGTCGTCCAGCGACGGAGACGACCCAGGGTCGTGGGGAGATCGGGACGTTACGCCGCTTCGGGGTCGGCCGAGTCGTCTTCTCCGGAGCAGGCTGCGGCGGCGGCCGCGACCTTGGCCGCGGCGATGGCGATGTTCAGTCCCCACATTCCTCGCCAGGCCATGCCGAGGGCGGGGTTGAAGGCCTTGGGCAGCTCTTGCGGAGTCATGTCTTGTGTATCGGCCGCCACCAGTGGGGGGCGCGATGCATATCGGACTCACTCCGACTGACTAGTCCCCGTGACCTGGGATAACCTCGGCGGACCGTGCCGCCCCCCTCGGTCCGTTTTGGCGTTTCCGGGCTCCCGCCAGGGGAACCAAGAGACGACGCTGCCTTCCTCGATTCCCTGGTCGAGAAGGGGCACACCGCCTACGAGCTTGCCTTCGTGACCGAGTTCCCCTGGAAGGAGCCTCGCTGCCGCAAGTTCGGCGACCTGGCGGCGGAGCGGGGCATCTGGGTCTCCGTTCACGCCCCGTACTTCGCGGTGCTGACAGTGGAGGAAGAGGACCGGGCCAAACAATGCCTGGCGGCCCTCGAGCACACCATGAAGCTGGGTCGGGCCCTCGGGAGCCGGATCATCTGCGCCCACTTCGGGGCTGCCCAGGGCCGCCCGCCCGAGCAGCTGATCGAGATGATCAGCACCCGCCTGGCCCGTATCGCCCCCAAGATCGAGCACATGGGGGTGGGCCTCGGCCTCGAGACCAGCGGCGCCGAACGCAACTTCGGGACCCTGGGCGACATCGCCGTGCTGGCCGATGAGTTCAATTTCGTCCGACCCGTGGTCGACTGGGCGCACGTCCACGCCCAGAGCGGGGGAGCGCTCACGTCCACCGCGGCGTTCGCGTCGGTGATCGAGTTCATCCGCCAAAGCTTCCCCGGGTGGATGATCGACCCACTCCAGACCCAGTTCACTGACAACTTGTTCAACGCCGGCGGGGAGGTCCGCCATCTTCCCTACGGGGAGGGGACACTCAGGGTCAAGCCGCTGGTCGAGGCGGCCGTCGCCGCCGGACTGTCCATGGTGGTCATTTCGGAAGCCCGGGAGCAGTCGAGCCACCAGGCGATCCAGGACGAGTTGACCGCAGCGGTCGCCTCCTCGGCGCCGAAGGCCAGCTCGGGACGGCCGCTCGACTCCGGCCTGGTCGCCTTCCCCGACCGTCTGCAGGTGGAGAAGAACGGCCCCAACTTCCGGCTGGGCGGTCCCCGGCCGCTCAAGCTCACCAACCTCGACAAGCCCTTCTTCCCGGACGGGTACACCAAAGGCGACCTCATCCAGTACTACGCCTCGGTGGCGCCGGTGTTGTTGCCCCATCTGGCGGGCCGGCCCATATCCATGTCACGCTATCCGGACGGCATCGGTGGCCCCTCCTTCTACGAGAAGAAGGCACCGGGCCACCAGCCCGACTGGATGGACACCGCTCCGGTCCCGTCCGACTCACAGGGGGGCAACATCGATTTCCTGCTGGCTTCGAACCGCGAGTCGCTGATGTGGTTCGCCAACATGGGTTGCATCGAGGTTCATCCCTTCCACTCCCGGGCCGGTTCGCTCGAGACTCCCGACCTGGCGATATTCGACCTGGACCCGGCGGAAGGTTCCTCGTGGGATCAAATCGTGGCGGGCGCCAAGCTGCTGCGAGTGGCCCTCGAACGGCTCGGCCTCGCCGGCTACCCCAAGCTGTCGGGCTCCAAAGGGTTGCACGTGTACGTGCCCATCGAGCCGGTCCTCACCCATTCGCGGGTGCGCGCCTTTGTAGAGGCGGTGGGCCGGGTGATGGTGGCGGCCAACCCCGACGACCTCACCATGGAATGGGACATCCCTCGCCGTAAGGGCCGGGTCTTCATCGACCACAACCGCAACGCCTTTGGCCAGACCATCGCCTCGGTCTATTCGGTGCGACCGCTCCCCGGTGCCCCGGTGTCGGTGCCGATTACCTGGGACGAGGTGGATGTGGTCCGCAACGGCGACATCACCATCGCCAATCTGTGGGAGCGCCTGGCCCGATTTGGCGACCTCTGGGGCCCGGTGGTCAGGGGCGGTCAGCGGCTGGAAGAAGCCGAGTCGGCCCTTGGGATCGACCCCGGTTGAGCGCGCGGCCGTCCGGGACGGCAAAATGCCCCGATGCATCTGTACGCCCGGGTCAACATCCTCGAGGGCAGGTCCGTCCGCCTCACCCACGGCGACCTCCGGGAGGTGGTGTCCCTCGACGCCGATCCGGTGGGGCGGAG
>DATHSX010000530.1:0-5431 GCA_035463935.1 Acidimicrobiia bacterium
CATGCCGGTCAGGGCCGTGCGGTCGTTGTGATCGTGGGCGACGGCAGCCTGGTAGACGAGCAATCGGGCTGCGTCGATCCTCACCGCCATATCGGCCAGGAGATGGGAGATCGCTTGAAAGCCGGCAATAGGCTGACCGAAGGCATGGCGTTCGCTGGCATGCGTGACCGCCAATTTAAGGGCGGCCTCGGCCATACCCACCGCAAAGGCGCCCACCGAGGGCCGAAACAAGTCGAGCGTTTGCATCGCCACTCGAAAGCCGCGGCCCGGCTCGCCGAGCACCTGGTCCGCACCCACAGCCACGCCATCGAAACTCAACCTTCCCAGCGGATGGGGACTGAGCATGGGGATGCTCTCGGCGGCGAGACCAGGGGAATCCGCAGGAACCACGAATGCGGAGACGCCGCGGCTGCCCGCACCGGCCCCGGTCCGGGCAAAGACGGTGTATACGTCCGCGCCGGGGACGTTGGAGATGTGCGACTTCTCGCCGGACAACCGAAAACCGGTCCCATCAGGATCCGCTCGCAGGGCCAAAGCCGCCGCATCCGATCCCGCTTGAGGCTCGGTGAGGGCGAAGGCGGGGACGGCTCTTCCGGCGGCCACTTCCGGAATCCATCGTCCCCGCTGGGTGGCGGAGCCCGCCTGGAGGATGGGATAGGCGCCCAGTCCCTGCATGGCGAGGGCCGTCTCGGCCGCGGTCGACGTACGGGCCAGGCCCTGGCGGATCAGGCAGAGCTGGATGGCGGACACCCGACCGTCGTCGGGAAAGAGCATCGGCAGGAGTCCCGAGTCGGCCAGAGCCTCGATCAGAGGCCGGTTGACCATGCCCGGAGGCGCCGTCGCGGCCAGAGCGCCCAGCTCGGTCCCCACCAGTTCCGCTCGGGCGATCAACTGCCGGTCGGCATCGCTCGGCTGGGAGGTCCCGGAGGCACTCATCGGCTCCCACGGTAGGGACCATGCGGATACTCTGTCCGGCCTCTTGATCTATGGCGACTCGAGGCGGTCGTGACTGAACGGATGCGGATAGGGATCGGCCTACCTACCTCCCTCCCGGGCCGTCGGCGCTCCGAGATCATCGACTGGGCGATCCGGGCCGAGCAGGCCGGCTTTGCCAGCCTGGGGGTGATCGATCGGGTCTCCTATGACGCCTGGGAGCCGCTCGCTGCGCTGGCGGGGGCGGCGGCCGTGACCGACAAGCCTCGCCTGGTCACCATGGTCTTGATCGGCCCGCTGCATAACACCGCTTTGCTGGCCCGTCAGGCCGCCACGGTCGAATGTCTCTCCAATGGCCGCCTGACGCTCGGTCTGGGTGTGGGAGCCCGCCGCCAGGACTATCGGGCAGCCGGGATCGATCACCGTCACAGGGGCTTGCTCCTCACCGACCAGTTGGCGAGGCTGCGGGATCATTGGGAGGACGCAACTGTCGGCCCGGTCCCGGTGCAGGTCGGAGGCCCGGACCTGCTGGTCGGCGGGGTGGGAGGCGCAGCCATGCTGCGGATGGCACGTCTCGCCGACGGCTACGTCCATGGGGGGGGTCCGGCCAGGTCCTTTCTGTCCGCCGCGGTCCGGGCCCGGGCTGCCTGGGAAGACGTCGGACGCCCCGGCGCCCCCCAATTGTGGGCGCAGGCCTACTTCGGGCTGGGTGATCCCGACGCCGGTGCCGCCTACCTGCGCGACTACTACTCGTTTCTAGGCCCCTTTGCCGAGAAGGTGGCGGAGGCCAACCTGGCTTCCGCGGCCCACGTGCAGGACTTCATCCGCAGCTACGAGGACGCCGGTTGCCAGGAGCTGGTGCTGCTTCCAACGGTGGCGGACCTGGCCGAGATCGACCGACTGGCTGAGGCCATCTCGGCCGTGCGGGGTTGAGGCGCCCGGTGAGAGTTGCCGTCGTCGGGGCCGGTCCGGCGGGTCTCTACTTCGCGATCCTGATGGCCCAGACTGGCCAGCACGAGATAACCGTCTACGAACGCAACCCGCCGGGTGCCACCTACGGCTGGGGGGTGGTCTTTTCCGAAACGACCCTCAGCGAGCTGGCTGAGATCGATCGCCCCGCCTTTGCCGAGCTGGAGCGCTCGCTGGTTCATTGGTCGGCGATCGACATCCGCCACACGGGCAAGACACTGCGGTCCCTCGGGCACGGGTTCTCGGCCATCTCCCGACCGGCCTTGCTGGGGACGCTCGACGCGAGAGCCCGGGCGCTGGGCGTGCAGCTGCAGTACGAGGCGAACCTCGAACCTCTCACCGGCGCGGACGCGGTCGACCTGGTGGTCGCCGCCGATGGGGTCAACAGCTCGTGGCGCAGCCATCATGACGCCGCGTTCCGTCCCGACTTCGACTGGCATCGCACCCGCTTCATGTGGCTGGGGGTGCCCTTTGCCTTCCCGGCCTTCACCTTCATCTTCGAGGAGACCACCGATGGTCCCTTTCAGGTGCACGCCTATCCCTATTCGGAAGCCGCATCCACCTTCATCGTGGAGACCACCGAGGAGACCTGGCGGCGGGCCGGGCTCGACCAGGCATCCGAGCGGGAGTCCTTGCAGTTCTGTTCCGCCCTCTTCGCCGACCACCTGGCGGGGGCGCCGCTTCTGTCCAACCGATCGTCCTGGAGTCGGTTCGTCACCCTTCGTTCTCGATCCTGGCACACGTCTTCGGCGGGCGGGTCCTCCCTGGTCCTGATCGGAGACGCCGCCCACACTGCCCACTTCTCGATCGGCTCGGGGACGAAGCTGGCGGTGGAGGACGCCGCTTCCCTGTGCCGGGCACTCGCCCTGGAACCCGGGCGGGTGAAAGTGGCATTGGCGGCCTACCAGGCAGAGAGGCAGCCGGCCGTGGCGCGCTTTCAGAAGGCGGCCCGTGACAGCGCCCGGTACTTCGAATCCGTCGGACACCACCTGGGACTCGCCCCGGAGACGTTCGCCTTCAATCTGCTGACCAGGTCGGGTCGGGTGACCCATCGCGATCTGGAGGGACGCGACCCGGCCCTGACCATGGCCGCAGATCGGGTGGTGGCAGCCCAGGGCCGGGGTGACGTGATTCCGCGCCCGACCCATACGAGGTTCGAGGTGGCCGGCCTCGCACTCGCCAACCGCTTGGTCGGGACGTTCGAAGAAGCCGGGGGGGAAGGGCTGGTGTTGTCCTCGGTGCTGGCGGTAACGGATTCCGGCCGGGCCCATCCGCAGGCGGCTCGCGCCGGAGCCGGGCCGGAAGCCGCCTGGGGCTCCACACTGCACGATCTGCGGGAGGCCGGCACCGCGGCCGGCCTGGTGATAGGGCACGCCGGGGCGCGAGCCGCTTGCCGGCCGCCGGGCGACGGCCTGGATCGCCCGCTCCGGGACGGAGGCTGGCCGACCTGGGCCTGCTCGCCGGTGCCATACACGCCGGCTCATCCCATTCCCCACCAGCTGGCCGGCGATGAGATGGAGGCACTCAGGGCGGCGTTCTCGGCGGCCGCCTCCTGGGCGGCCCGAATTGGATTCGACCTGTTGATGGTCGACGCCGCCCGTGGCGGGTTGCTGGCCGGGTTCCTCTCACCGCTCACCAATCTGCGGTCGGACCGATACGGAGGTGGGGTTGCGGCCCGCCTGCGCTACCCGCTGGAGGTGATCGAACGGGTCCGGTCGGCCTGGCCCGGCCCGCTGGCGGTCCGGTTCTCGGCTACCGACTGGTCGGCGCAGGGAACCACCACCGAAGAAGCGGTGGAATGCGCCCGGGGGTTTCGGGCGATCGGAGTCTCTCTGGTCGAAGTGGTCGGCGGAGGAACCGTGGCGGAGGCTGAACCGGACTACCGCCGGGGTTATCTGGTCGGACTGGCGGCGGAGATCCGCCAGCGATCGGAGGTGGCCGTGCTCGTGGGTGGGGCGATAGCTTCGCTGGACGAGGCGGACACCGCCATCGCCGCCGGTCGAGCAGACCTGATCAGGCTCAACCCTTTCCAGTACCGGCGTCCCCTGTGGCGCTAGGTTGACCGCCCGATGTCGCCATTTCGTGGTTCTGTGGGTTCTACCGAGTCGTGGCGGCACTTCCGATTCACTATCGAGCAGAAGGTGGGCACGATCACGCTCGACCGACCCGAGCGCCTGAATGCCCTCACGTTCGAGGTCTACGCCGACCTGCGAGACCTGCTGACCGAACTGGGCCAACGCGACGACGTTGCCGCCCTCGTGATCACCGGTGCCGGGCGCGGCTTTTGCTCGGGTGGAGACGTGGAAGCAATCATCGGCCAGTTGGGGAGCCTGGACTCCCGGGCCCTGCTCGAGTTCACCAGGATGACCGGAGCGGTAGTCCGGAACATGCGCGAGCTGCCGATGCCGATAGTGGCGGCCGTCAATGGGGTGGCGGCCGGGGCCGGAGCGGTGATAGCTCTGGCTGCCGATCTCAGGCTGCTGGCCAGATCTGGTTCATTTCATTTCCTGTTCACCAGGGTGGGACTGGCCGGAGCCGACATGGGAGCTGCCTACCTGCTGCCCCGGGTGGTGGGACTCGGACGAGCCACCGAGCTGTTGCTCCTGGGCGAGGTCGTCGAAGCCGACCAGGCGGAGCGTATCGGGCTGGCCAACCGGGTAGTCGCCGATGAGGACTTGGCGGCGGCGGCCAACGACCTGGCCCATAGGCTGGCGGCAGGTCCGGTCTGGGCATTGAACGCGACCAAGGCCCTGCTTACCCGAGAGCTGGACATGGATCTGGGCTCGGCTATCGAATTGGAAGCCTGGGCCCAGGCCCTCCTCATGCGTTCGGCCGACCACGCCGAGTTTTACGAGGCCTTCATGACCAAGCGCCAGCCCCGGTGGCAGGGGAGATGACCCGGTTCGTCAACCCGGCGGAGCTGCCGGAGGCGGTGGGATTCTCACATGCCGCGGTGACGGGTCCGGGGCGGACCATCTATCTGGCCGGGCAGGCCGGTCATCGTCAAGACGGGTCGATCGACGGCACCCTGCTCGAACAGTTTGGCCAGGCCTGTCGCAATGTGCGTATTGCCCTCCACGCCGCCGGGGCCACGCCAGGCGATCTGGTTTCACTCCACATCTATGTCACCGACATGCCCGCCTACCGGGCCCTGCGGCGCGAACTGGGCGTGGTTTACCGCGAAGTGCTGGGACGCCACTACCCGCCCATGGGACTGTTCGCGGTGACGGCATTGTTCGATCCCGCAGCCATGGTGGAACTGGTGGGCACGGCCGTCATGGCGTGAGGTTTCGTTTCGGTGCCTGATGGGTAATTAGCCGCGGCCGATCCAGGAGGTTGCAAGTGGGTACCCGAATCAGAGTCATGCGGGGGGCATTGTTGGGGGCCGCCCTGCAGTACTTGCTCGACCCCCAACTAGGGAGAACCCGACGGGCCCGGCTCGCCGACCAGGCGGGGGCCAGGTTCCGGCGATTGCTCGCCTGGACCGGGCGGAAGGCCCGTTACCAGCGGGGCAAGCTGAAGGGCGTCT
>DATHSX010000531.1:0-5353 GCA_035463935.1 Acidimicrobiia bacterium
GGTCGGTCAGCTCCAACAAGCACGCATGCAGGAGGCCGTCAACCGGGCGGTGGAGTCGATCTCGGTGTCGATGGAAACCAGCGCACCCTCACTCGAGAAGGTGGAGGAGAAGATCCAGACCCGCCTGTCGGAGGCGCAGGCCCGGGCCGAGCTTCGGGAGGCCACCCCGGAGGGGGCCGAGACCGAGTTGCGCGAGGCGGTCTCGATGGCGCAGGCCGACGCCCGCCTGGAGGAGCTGAAGAAAGAGCTGGGGCTGGCCTGAGCGCGCTTTGCCCCCACCTCTGTCCTCTGCTCCCTAGTCAATAGATGCAGACAACCGCAGCCGCCCCCTCGGAGGAGGAAGCCACCCGCCCCCTGACGGCCAAGATGACCGCCCCGAAGGTCATCGCAGCGGTGGGGGCCCTCCTGGCGATTGGCACTCTTCTGCTCGGACTTCTCGGCACTCTGCCCCGCCAGCACGTGCCCGAAGTGGGCCGGGTGGTTTTCGGCAACGTGCCGGGATGGCTTCAGGCGGTCTTCTACCTGACCACGGCTGCATTCGTCGGGATCACCGGCGCGCTTTTCGCCCAACGGGCGGGCTCATGGCGCCGCGGGGCGGCGGATCGTCGCACTGGACGCTGGGGGGAGCGGATCAAGGCTCTCGACCGCGGGTTGCGGATGAAGACGTTGTTGCGCGATCCCGCGGCCGGGCTGATGCACTCGATGATCTACTACGGGTTCCTGGTGCTTTTCGCCGGCACCGTCACCCTCGAGATCGACCACCTGCTCCCCAACAACTTCAAGTTCCTCGAGGGGAACCTATACCTGGCCTACTCGGCCGTTCTCGATCTGGCGGCTCTCGTCTACCTGGGGGGCCTGGCATGGGCCTTTTTCAGGCGCTATGTACAGCGCCCCTGGCGCTTGCGCTCGAAGACCAAGCCCGAAGACGGCCTGATCCTCTTTCTGCTGGCTCTCATTGGCGTCACCGGGCTGACGACCGAGGCTGCCCGGATAGCCCTGGCGGGCCGGCCCGCCTTCGAAGTCTGGTCTTTCGTCGGCAGACCGCTTTCTTATCTCGTGTCGGACGGTTGGGCGGGCGAGATCCATCTCGCTTCCTGGGCAATCCACACGCTGGCCTTCCTGGGCTTTCTGGTAGTGCTGCCCGTCACCAAGCTTCGGCACATGCTGACCTCCCCGGCCAATATGTTCTTGTCGCCGCACGATCGCCCCAAGGGGGCGATGCGGGCGATGCCCAACCTGGCCGAGGTCGAGGACATCGACAGCATCGGCGCTTCGGTGGTGACCGATTTCACCTGGAAGCAACTGTTCGACACCGATGCCTGCACCATCTGCGGGCGCTGCACCTCGGTCTGTCCGGCCAACATCACCGGCAAGCCTCTCGACCCCCGGGAGATGGTCCTCAAGATCGGCGAGGTGGCGGCGGTCACGGCGGGAGTTGCCCCTCCGGTGGGCATCGCCCCCGGTATCCACATCGAGGGGGATTCCGTTCTGCAGCGGATCAGGCCCGACGAGGTGTGGTCGTGCACCACCTGCCGGGCCTGTGACGAGATCTGCCCGGTCAACATCGAGATCCTCGATCGGATCCTCGACATTCGCCGCTATCTCACGATGATGGAGTCGAGCTTTCCGGCCGAGTTGTCGAAGGCCTTCGTCGCCATGGAGAATCAAGGCAATCCCTGGGGCCTGAGCCGGGAAAGGAGGGGGGCCTGGACGGAGCAACTGGACTTCGCGGTCCCGGTGCTGGGGACGGACGTGCCGGCAGCGGAATACCTCTGGTTTGTGGGTTGCGCCGGTTCTTACGACGACCGCAACACCGCCGTTTCGCAGGCCCTGGCCAGGCTGCTGCACGAGGCGGGGATCGATTTCGCGATTCTCGGACCCGGCGAGACCTGCAACGGCGACCCGGCCCGGCGGGCGGGCAACGAATACCTCTGGCAGCAGCTGGCGCTGGCCAACATCGAAACCCTGGGCCAGCTGGGGGTGAGGAAGATCATCACCCAGTGCCCCCACTGTTTCAACACGCTGGCGAATGAATATCCCCAACTCGGGGGGGACTACGAGGTGGTGCATCATTCCCAGCTGCTGGCCGAACTCCTCCGGCAACGGGTGGTCACGTCCGTCTCCGGAGGTCCCCGGCGAACCGTCACCTACCACGACCCCTGCTATCTCGGCCGGCACAACGACATCTACGTTGCTCCCCGGGAGGTGGCGGCTGCGGCGGGTGATGTGGAACTAGTGGAGATGCGCCGCCATGGGACGAGGGGGCTGTGTTGCGGAGCGGGCGGGGCCCGTTTCTGGATGGAGGAGCACACCGGCAAGAAGGTCAACATCGAACGGGCCGAGGAGGCCCTGGAGACCGGTGCCACCGAGATCGCCGTGTCCTGTCCCTATTGCTATGTGATGCTCGACGACGGTATCAAAGAGTTGGGGAGAGGCGACGAGGTCCGGGTCCGGGACCTGGCCATGATGCTGACCGAGCTCTGAGCAAGGTCCCGGGATTCGCCGCCAAGTGCCTAGTCCCTAAGACCCCATTTCTGGGCGCTTCTCTTATATCTCGCCCGGAGGTGGCGTAGATTGTGCGTAGGCAATTGGTTATGGGGAGTTGGTGAATGTCTTACGCAAGCTGTCGGGGCAGTCGACACGATTATGCCGGGGTGCTCGGCTCCACCGGTCCGGGACGGCGCAAGTGCCGCCGTTGTGGAACGGTTGAGCTCGACCTACGTACAGAGGGCTCCGAGGTGGAAGCCGGCTCGGTCTTCGCCCCGCGCCGTCCCACTTTGTTCTCTCTCCTAGGCGAGAGCACAGGGGACTCCAGCCAGGCCGGTTTTGGCAACCGGCGAGGGCGGCGCTGACCTGGCGGCTGTTCCCGGAGTCCGACCTGGAGTAACCGGCCGGCCGGCTTAGCCTCCCGGTGATGCGAAAGCCGTTGGCTCTTGGCTTGTTGTTGGCGGCCGCCTGCACCACCGCCCCGCAAACGCCGGCCAGTACCACCGTCCCGGTTACGACCACGACTGCGCCGGTGACGCCCGCAGAAGCCACCAGGGACTTCCATTCCTGTCTGGTCGAGCGGGGCTTGGACGTGCCCGAGATTCCGCTTGACGACCAGGGCCGGCCCGATCTTTCGGCGTTGGGCTCCTCGATCGATCAGATGTCTTCGGAATGGCGTTCGGCCCTGAGCGCCTGTGCCGGGGAACTGGCCACCAGCGGCGCTCTCGACCTAACAAGTCAGCCGGATCTGGCGGCGGCAATAGCCCTCGAGTTGGAGACGTTTTCGATCTGCATGCGCAGCCAAGGGGTCGAGGACTTCCCGGATCCTCGCGCCGGTTTCGATGGCACCCTGCCCCCCTATCAGCTGGCGGACATCCCGGTCACCGACCCGGATCTGGCTCCGGCGATCGAAGCTTGCGCCGCGGTGGTCGGCACCAACCCCCTGGGATGACGGTGCAGTTTCCCACTGGTGGTTGGGTCACGGCAGCGGTCTCGGGGTGCCCGGTCGGCTCTGTTTAACTGATCGCGATGCGTGTCGGCTACCAGGGCGAGGAGCTCTCCTACTCCGATCAGGCGGCGTCCGAGCTGTTCGGGGCGGAGACGCGGATCGGATTTCCCACGTTCGTCTCGGCCTTCGAGGCTCTGCGAGACGGAGTGGTTGACCGGCTGGTCATGCCCATTGAGAACTCCACCACCGGCAGTGTCCTCCCCGTGCTCGACCGGCTTGTTCCCGGCCAGGTTCACATCGTGGCCGAGCACCTGATCGAGGTTCGCCACGCCTTGCTCGGTCTTCACGGTGCCGCGCTGGAGGGCATCAAGCGGGTCCGGTCCCATCCCGAGGCCCTGGCTCAAGCCGAGGCCATCCTCACCCATTGGGGCTGGGAGCCCCTGCCGGCGCATGACACGGCCGGCGCGGTGCGGTTGGTGGCCGAGCAGGCCGATCCCGCCGATGCGGCTCTTGCCCCCGAACGGGTTGCGGAGCCATTCGGCCTCACCGTGCTGTTGCGTGATGTCGTTGACCGACCGCACAACACCACGCGCTTTGTCGTGCTGGTCCAGGGCGAGCAACCCATCGCCGGGGACGCCGACAAGACCAGCGTCGCCTTCACCACGGCCCACACGCCGGGGGCACTGGCGCTGGCTCTGACGGAGCTTGGCCTGCGGGGGGCGAACCTCACCCGGATCGAGTCGCGCCCCACCGACGAGGCGTGGCGGTATCGCATGTTCGTCGATCTCACTCATCCCCCCGGCCCGGCGGGCGTGGCGCGGGTGTTCGAGCCCATGCCGGCCACTCTGGCTGACCTCCGCTTCCTCGGCAGCTATCGGTCGGTGCTCAAGTGACTCCGCTCTCGCGTCAGGTACCCGGGGATAGCATTTCGGCCATGGACCTGATCACGATTCCGATCGACAAGCCGTGGCTGTCGGTCGCAGAAATCGCTGGCTACATGGGGGTCTCGGCTCACGTGGTCACTTCGATGCTGCGGGCCGGCGATCTGCCCGCAGTCAAATTCGGCCGGGAGTGGAGGGTGGCCCGCACCGATTTGGAGGCCTATCTGAACGAGGCCCGGCGGAGGCTTTTGTGACCACCCGTCCGTTGGATGCTCCGATCGTCGAGTCCGATCGCGAAGTCGACCTCCCCTGGCAGGTGGTGGTGTGGAACGATCCGGTCAACCTGATGGATTACGTGGTGTGGGTTCTGCGCAAGCTCTTCGGGCATTCACCCGAAGAGGCCACCCGCCTGATGCTGGCGGTGCATCACGAAGGGCGCGCCACGGTGTCCCAGGGCCCCCGGGAGCAGGCCGAGATGGACTGCTATCGGCTCCATCAATACGGGCTGTGGGCCACCGTCGAACAGTGATCCCTTTCCTCCCCACCCCGGACGGCATCCTGGTCACCCTCGAGCCCGACGATCTCGACCTCCTCCGCCAGATCCCCGAGTTCCTCATGGGCCTGGGCGGACCCGACCAGGACCCCGCCGCCGCCCGTCTCCGGGTGCCGGTCTACCTCGACGATCCGGTGGCCTCGGGGGAGTGGTGGAGGCTGATGGGGGAGGAACTGGACCAATCGCGGGTGGCGGACCGGTCGGCCTTCGGGTTGATCCTGGAGGCCGCTTCGGCCGGGACCGTCGCCTCGATTGCCGAGGCAGAGGCCTTCCTCAGGGTGCTCAACGAGGCCAGGCTGGCATTGGGAGCCCGGCTGGGGGTCGAGGTCGAGGCCGACTATGAGCAACTCGCCGAGGACGACCAGGCGGCGCTGGACTATCTGGCGGGGATGCAGGAATTGCTCCTGGTGGCGCTCTCCGGCGGGCAACTGCCCGACTTCGATCGCTCCAGCCGATGACCAGGGTTGGGGACAACCTGGAGCT
>DATHSX010000532.1:0-2939 GCA_035463935.1 Acidimicrobiia bacterium
AGCACCTCGTAGAACCCCCCGATGCTATCACGACCGATGAGAAGATCGAGGTCGCCGCCTCCCGCCAGTGCACGGTCGATCGAGGCGTTGCTCTTCCAGTGACAATAGGAAACCCCATGGTCGTCGAGCTCGTGTGCCAGCCTGGCGATTAGACCAAGCGGTGCGTCGGATTGGGTCACCCTTCGACAGTACCACCGCTGTCGGCTCGGTCCAGATAGGTCTTTCTATGAGTATGGCGCTCTCTATCCCGGTTTCGCCCTCCTGCCCGTTGCCTACCGCGTGCTCCTGCTGCCCCATTGTCGATGCCGGGCCGGTCGGTTACCATGTGTACGGGTAATGCGGGACTGTCTGGGGGCGGGGAAATCGAGTGTTCAGTGGCGGCCAGTCGTGCCCGAAGACAGGTCAATAGCTTTGAGTCGTGACGATTCGAAGACCATTGCACGCCTCGCCGACCTTACGTTGTCAAGCCATCGGAGACCTTTTTGACCGCCAAAAACTCGCGACTCCGAATTTTGCATGTGATCCTCGTGCTGGGGGAGACCAACGGTCAGTACAACGAGCATTGCCTTCCTCTCATGCATGAGAGGGACCTGACGATTTGTACGTACTTCACGCCGAAACTCACCCCACCTCCGCAGATTGCATTGTTCGCCGGCGACGGCAGTCTTCGTGGGTTCTTTCGAGCTCTCCGAGCGGCGTTAGACGGCAAGAAGTACGACGTGATCCACGTTCACGCCCCCCAATCGGGAGGCCTGGTGCTGGCCGCGTTGGCGGCATGGGGGAAGCTTCGACGCCTCCGGCCGTCTCTCGTGTACACGGTTCAGGACTCCTTCTATGACTACAGCCGCCGGAATCAGCTGCTAACGCTCATCTCCCTCGCTGGGTTCGACCGGGTCATCTTCTGCAGCCATTCCGCCTACGACAGCATTCCTTCGCTGTTCCGGCGGTTGCTCAGGCGAAAGGCCCGGGTCGTGCCAAATGCCGCCGACATTGCCCGGGTGGATCGGGCCATCAAGGGACTGGACCGACGGGGTCCCGGGCCCTTTACCGTGGTGTGGGTGGGCCGCATGGAAGAGGTAAAGGATCCGACTGTGGCGGTGTCCGCGTTTGCTGCTCTCGATACCACCACTCGTATGGTGATGATCGGCACGGGTCAACTCGATGGAGCGGTAGCGGCCCGGGTCGGCAACCTGGGCCTGAACGATCGTCTGGAACTGACCGGTCTGCTTCCCCGGGACGAGGTCTTCGCCCGCTGCGCGCGGGCCGACCTGTTCCTGTCGGTGTCCCGTGGTGAGGGCCTCCCGGTGGCTGTGATCGAGGCCATGGCCGCCGAGTGCCCGGCGGTTCTGTCCGATATCCCGCCCCACCGCGAACTCATCGATGGGGCCGACTTCATCCCTCTCGTTCCGATCGGTGATGTTGAGGGTTTTGCCCGCGAGATCCGCCGAATGCAGAGCATGCCTGCCGAAGAGCGGGCGGAGATCGGTCGCCGGAGTCGCGAACATGTGTTGGCGCGGTTCACACTTCCGATCATGCATGCCGGCGTCGAAGCCGTGTATAGGGAGCGTTCCAAGCCGGGTGTCGGAGTCCCCGTTCGGCCATGATCATTGAGTTCATCGGCGCGTCCGGATCCGGCAAATCCACCCTTGCCGGGGAGCTCGCCACGCGTCGCGCCGCCGGTGGCATGAGCCTCGCCTGGGATCTGGTTCTCGACCGTCCGGGTCTTCGCCGGATCACGCACCCGACCGCCCGCAATCTGGCCGCCGAGGTGACGATCTCGCCGTGGCTGCTGAGGGCCTGGCCGCAGTATCGCGAATTCCTCGGATACGCCCGTCAACTGTTGGGGGAGAATGCTCGAACGACCTTCGAGCGACTCAACTACCAGCGGAGCATCCTGCGCAAGGTCGGCATGCATGAATTGGCTCTGCGTCGGGGCGGCCGGCACCTTGTTATCGCCGATGAGGGCACAGTGCTTACCTCGTATTACCTATTCGTGTACGCCCGATCCCCATTCCGGACCGACGAGGTGGATCGTTTTGCAGCCCTCGTGCCCCTCCCAGACTGGATTGTGTACGTGAAGGCGCCGTTGCAGTCTCTGGTCGAACGGGCAACGAATCGGGTCGATCGTCGCCGCGAATTGGCGCCGGCGGGGCAAGCCGAACTTGAGCACTGGATAGGGCGAGCGGTCGAAGTGTTCGACTATCTCGCCACGACGCCCCCGATCCGTGACCGAATGCTCACCGTCGATAATGTCGACGGCCCGGCGGCCGACCGTGAGGCCCTAGTTGACCGAATACAAGCCTGGACGACCGGCGAAGCTCCTGGCCGTGCCCGTCATCCGGTCCAGCCACCGCACCCGTCGGTGTCGTAGGCACGCGCTGATGCTCACGACGGTCCGTCACCTTCTCGAGCAGCTCAATGTCAGCGGTGTCTCCTATTGCCACTGGAAGAGCAACTGGGCCCTGGACCGCACCCTTCAGGGCGAGACCGACCTCGATCTGCTCATCCACCGTGGCGACGCCGGGCGGTTTCGGGCGTCGCTCGTGGAACTCGGCTTTGGGCCGGCGATTGAAACCGGCGTTAGCCCGCTTCCCTCTACCGAGCACTACCACGCCCTCGACCCTGAGACCGGCGTCATTGTCCATGTCCACGCCTACTACCGGGTGATATCCGGGGAAAGCATCGCCAAAAACTACCGGCTTCCGATCGAGGAGATGCTCCTCGACAACTCGCGGCGCCGGGGGCTCATCAACGTCCCGCTTCCCGGAGCCGAGCTGATCGTTTTCGTCGTGCGGATGATGGTCAAGCACACGACTCCAGTCGAGCTGGCGCTTCTGGTGCGAGATTGGGGAGCGGTTCGCCAGGAGGTGGAATGGTTGGTGACCGAAAGCGCCATCAAGGAAGCAGAGGGGCTTCTCGAGAGCTGGCTCCCTCGCTTC
>DATHSX010000533.1:0-1954 GCA_035463935.1 Acidimicrobiia bacterium
GCTGGGCACGTAGAAGAACATCAGGTAGATCCCCGACGCCACCAGAGAGGCGAAAAGGGTGAAAGAGGCAACGCCGAGGAACCAGGAGTAGCGGAACCCGACTTCTTCCCGGCGCACCTTCACGGGGTAGATGTGGAGGAAGAAGTTGGCCCAATGGGCCGCCGCCCGATCGCGCGCGGTCTCCCGGTCGGGCTGGCGGAGCATCGACCGCCCAACGGTGCTGCGGCGCAACCGCTCCCCGAGCCTCATGACATGCTCCCGGCGCTGATCGGAACCCGGTCGGGGACCCCTACCCCGCTCCACACCCCCATCGACAGGGCTCTGGTGGGGCATCGCTCGATGCAGAGACCGCAGCGAATGCAGCGGGACTCGTCGAGAAGGAGGGCAGTCCCCACGCTGCCTCCCACCTCCACCGCCGGTACCAGGGCGATCAGGTCGAGGGGGCAGACGTCGGAGCACAACCCGCACAGCACGCAGGCGTGGATGTCCAGCAGGATGTTGGCAAAGCAGCGGAGACACCGCTGGGCTTCACATCGCGCCTGTTCCTCGCTGAATCCCAACTCAACCTCCCGAAGGCCGATGCGCCTTTCGGTCGAAAGCGAAGGGACCGGCAAACGACTCTGGCGATCGTAAAGGTCTTCCAGCCGATGGAACTGATCCAGAACCACCATTCGCCCGGCGACGCCGTCATCGGACTTGCCGCCGAAGGTGCGGTGGATCGACGCGGCCGCCCGCCGCCCATCGGCGATCGCCTCGATCAGACTGCGCGGACCGTGGACGGCGTCACCTCCCGCCCACACGTCGGGAAGCGAGGTCACCAGGGTGTCGATGTCGATCTCAATCGTGCCCCGGCGGCTGGCGGTAGGGCCGTCGGGCTGGAGGGCGGTGAGGTCCACGGCCTGGCCGATGGCGAGGATGACGGTGTCCGCCGCCAGTACCGCCCGGTCCGTCTCGTCGAACCGGGGAGCGAAACGCCCCGACTCATCGAACACTGACAGCACGCCGATGGTCTCCAGACCGGCGACCCTGTCTCCCTCGACCAGGATGCGGGCGGGCCCCCGCCGGTGAACGAACTTGATTCCCTCCGCGCGGGCCTCGTGAATTTCGAACTCGGCCGCCGGCATCTCGTCGAGAGCTTCCAGGGACACCACGGTCACGTCGGTAGCCCCGGCGCGTACCGCACTCCGGGCTACGTCGACCGCCTCGGTGAAGCTGGCCTCCGACATGGATTCCAGTTCCTCTGGATCCGGAGACCGCTGCACCTCGGCGTAGGCCGCCGCCCGCAGCGCGGTGCGGGCGGCGTCCAGAGCAACATTCCCTCCCCCGATCACTACCACGCGCTGTCCGACATCGACGTGAAAACCCTGGTTGAGGTTGATGAGGAACTCCAACGCTCTAAACACCCCGTCGGCCTGATGGCCTTCGATGTCGAGGCCCCGGCCCAGCGAAGCGCCCAAAGCCAGGAAGACCGCATCATGGCGTTCCCGAAGCTGGGCCAGGCTCACATCGGTGCCCAGGCGGGTGTCGAGCCGGACCTCGACCCCCAGGGAGACCACCGCGTCGATCTCGGCCCGCAGCAGGCGCCGGTCGAGTCGATATTCGGGGATTCCCAGCACCATCATCCCGCCTAATTCGCCGGTCGCCTCGTACACGGTCACGGCGTAGCCCAGGCGGCGGAGATCGTGGGCGGCAGCCAGGCCGGCGGGGCCTCCTCCGACGATTCCCACGCTTTGGGACAGGGAGGTCTCCGGCGGGGCGGCCACTTGTGGCCACCGGGCCCGAGGTCCCGCCTCCACCCCGTACTGCTCGGTGACGAAGCGTTTGAGAGCCCTGATGGCGATCGGTTGGTCGATTTCGCCTCGCCTGCAGGCGTCTTCGCAGGGTGCCGCGCATACCCGTCCGCAGACCGAGGCGAAGGGGTTGGGGAGGCGAGCGGTCAGGTAGGCGGTTAGAT